>CAZYWR010000641.1:0-6631 GCA_964651185.1 uncultured Polyangiales bacterium | reverse complement strand
TGCGCCACGAGAGCGGCGTCGAGTGCTTCGAAGGGCACTGGCGAAGGCAGCGCACGCGCCCCCACGCGCATCCTGAGTATCAACTGACGTGGACCTTGCAGGGCGTCGGGCGCATGCATTATCGGGGCGGCCGCGCGCTCATCCCCGCCGCCTGCATGGCGTTGTTTCATCCTGCCGAGCCGCACGTGATCGAGAACGCCGAGCGCGGTCAGGTCTGGAGCTTTCGCGTCTTACACTTGCCCGACCAACTGTTGCGCGGTGCGCTCGCTCCGCTCGTGCAGCCTTCACCGTTCGTGGCAGCGGCGAGCCTTCAGCGCGCATTTCTCGCCGTTTGGCGCGCGGTCATGGCGCGCAGCGAGCCTTCCGCGAGCGTGGCGCGCCTCGCCGCCCAGCTCGCACGGCTGCCGGGCCTCGAGGCCCATCGCGACCCGAGCTCGGGCGTGGTTCGGCGCTCCCTCGCGCACCTCGCCTCGGTCTTGGACCGTCCGGTCACGATCGCGGAGCTCGCCGCGCTCTCGCGCTGCGGCAGCGAGCGCTTGCGGCGCGCGTTCGTGGCCGCCACGGGCCTGCCGCCGCACGCATGGCACCTGCAGCGTCGCGTGCAGCACGCAAAGCACCTCCTCGCGCGCGGCCTAGCGCCGGCCGAGGTCGCGCTGGCCTGCGGCTTCTCCGACCAGGCGCACCTGACGCGTCACTTTACGAAACTGGTGGGCGTGAGCCCGGGGCGCTACGCACGTTCAGCCCGCAAATAGCGGCTTCGTGGCGGCATGCCGGCTTGTACGCTCTGCCCTGCCGAGACGTGCAAGACGATCGCGAAGCAAAGGCGCAAGCTCACCTCATGATCGAACGAGACGAAGAGACCCACGCGGCCCTGATCCGCGAGCAGTTTACGAAGCAAGCGGCTCCGTTCGCCGCGCTGGGCATCCACACGCACGGTGAGAGCCTGCAGCTCCTCGAGCGCTGCCTCCGGCTGCGCGGCCATGAGCGCCTGCTCGACGCCGGCTGCGGTCCGGGCCTGCTCCTGCGCCATTTCGCGCCGCTGGCACGCGAGGTGGTCGGCCTCGACGCCACCGACGCCATGCTCGACAAGGCGCGCGCGCTGTGCGCCGAGCGCGCCCTCGGCAACGTCAGCTTCCACGCCGGCGACATGGAAACCTTACCATTCCCCGCCGCCAGCTTCGACGCGGTCGTGACGCGCTACACGTTTCATCACCTGCTCCATCCGCAGCGCGCGCTGACCGAGCTCGTCAGGGTCTGTCGCCCCGGCGGGCGCGTCGTCGTGTGCGACGCGACCCCCAAGCCCGAAGCGCGCGGCGCCTACGACGCTTGGGAGCGGCTGCGCGATGCTTCACACGCCTCCGCGCTCACGGAGCAGGAGCTCGTCGCCTTCGCCGGAGCAGAGCTCGATGAGCTCGAGATCGCGCGCTTTCGGCTGCTCGCTTCGGTCGACGAGCTGCTCGCGTCTTCCTTCCCCAGCGATGTACCGAGCCTGTACGCGCGCATGCAAGCGAGCGTGAGCCGCGACGAGCTCGACATGCAACCTTACTACGACGGCGAGAAGCTGATGATGTCGTTTCCCGTGAGCGTGGTCGCCGGCACGCGGCGGAGTTAGTGCAAGTCCCGCAGCTTGCGCACGTCAAACCCGCGCCGGCGCCTGATGCGCTCCAGGATTTGGCCTGACCGACTCCACTCCCAGAGGCCCGGCGCGAACACGTCATCGCAACACGCATGCTCGGCGCCGAGAGCGCCAGCGAGGCGACTCGGGCGCGCGACGTGGAGGTGCAGTTCGCATGGAGGCGGCCCACAAAATTCGCAGGGTGCACGCGCGCCCAAACCCTGCCCGGGCGTGGTCACGAGCGGAGCACATCGAGCGCACAAGATGGGGGAATTATCCCACGTGACGCGGCGCACGGCGGGCGCGGATAGGTCCGCAGGCGCGCGATGACGCGCGTGAGCGAGCACAGATCACGAGATCTGATACGTGCATGCATCTGCAACTGCATATGCAAATTCGCGTTCACGCTCTCCCCTCTATGAGCCACCGTAGAGCGGAGCGATCTCGGGCGGAAGGGCGATGAAAGCGCGCTTTCTGCGCCTTCACTGGCCAGTTTTCATCGCTCGGCGGCGCGCGGCAGCGTGCGCTTTCCGGGCGCGCCACGCGGGCAGATCGGGCCTTTTTCGTGGACCGATCTGCAGCCCCGAGATCACTTACGGCGCGCTATGACGCATCTACACACTTCACACCTCTCGCACCGCTCGCCCATCGCGGCGGCCCTGACGGCGATCTCGCTGCTCGGCTGTGCCGGCGGCGACGGCGCAGAAGATCCTCAGGCGAGCCCCGCGGCGGCGCTCGACCAGACAGACCCCAGCGCGACGCAGGACGCCGCGGGCATGGGCGCGATGACGGGCATGGACATGTCCACGATGACGGGCATGGGGCCGCAGGCGAACGACGCGCTCATTCCCGCAGGCGATCCCGGTATCGATTACCTCGCCGTGCGCCCATCGAAGGACACGCCGGAGCCCGATCCGGGCGGTATCGGGGCGTTTCGCACGGAGTGCGCGTACAGCCACATGCTGCGTGATGACCCGCTGCTCTTCCCCGGCAAGCCGGGGGCGTCGCACCTGCACGCGTTCTTCGGCAACACCATGGCCGACGCGAACTCCACGCCCGAGACGCTGCGCACGAGCGGGAACTCCACCTGCCGCGGCGGGCTCGCCAATCGCACGGCGTATTGGGTGCCCGCGATCGTCGACACCACGAACGGCGCCCCGGTCAAGCCGTTTCGCGGGGCGATGTACTACAAGACCGGCTACGGCGGCGTGAAATACCAGGACGTGCGGCCCTTCCCGGAGGGACTGCGCATGATCGCAGGCGACGCCAAATCGACCGCGGCGCAGGAGCATGCGTGGTGGGGCTGCGCCGAGTTCTATCTCGGCCACCTCGCCAGCATCCCCGAGTGCGGCGAAGGCAATCACGTGATCATGACCGTGACCTTCCCGCAGTGCTGGAACGGTAAGGACGCCGATTCGCCCGATCACCGCAGCCACATGGCGTATCCGATGGAAGACGGCAGCGGCTGCCCCGCTACGCATCCGGTGGCCATCCCCGAGATCTCGTTCAACATCTTCTACGAGAATCCGGCCAGCGGCACGGCCAACTGGCGCCTCGCCTCAGACATGTACGACCCCAGCATGCCGGCAGGCATGTCGGCCCACGCCGACTGGATGGACGCCTGGATGCCGGACATCGTCAACACCTGGGTGAACGACTGCGACGACAAGGGCTTGGACTGCAGCTCGCACATGCTCGGCGACGGCCGCGAAATCTACTACACCGACACGCTCTGAACCGAATCGGATCCTCCCTTCCTTGCGAGCCGGCACCTGAGGTGTCGGCTCGCATCTTTTTACGCGCTCAAGGATCGCGCTAGCCGCGCGTCGGTGCCTGCCGACCACAGACGGCGAGCGCGAAATTGCCGCCGCGACTCCGTCCGAGCAGCCTGACGGTGTGCGGTCCGTCGAGTTTTCCACGAGGCCTCTTGCGCAAGGCACGGCGCTCGAACGATCATTGGAACAGGGGCGTGTGGAGCGGCAGGGGGGCCGTAGGCACGCGTCGTGACCGGCTACCAAGCGGGCACGCGCGCTCTGAGCACGATGAGGAACACGGTGATCCCAGGAGACAAGCACGCGATCGCCCAGGGCGACCAGACGTACCACGTCGTCTCCTGTACGGATGGGCTCGGCATCGCCGAGATCGGTTCCGTCTGCATGCTGGTGTGGCGAGACGCGGTCGTCAGCTCGCGCTTCGAACGGCAACGCGAGGCGCTCGAGTCCGTCGTCTCGCGCTACCCGGGCCGGGCAGGCCTGGTGTGTGTGATCGAGCCCTCCACGCCGCCGCCCGACGAGCACTACCGCAAGGCCAGCACCCAGATGATCGCGAAGTACGGCGACCGCTTGCGCTGCGTCGCCTGCGTGATCGAAGGCGGCGGCTTCCGCGCGGCCATCACGCGTAGCGTGTTGTCGGTCATGGAGACTTGGCTCTCCAGCTACACATTCGAAGTCAAGTTCGCCGCGACCGTCGCGGCGGCAGCCCCCTGGATCGCCAAGCTGTGCGACGACGTCTCGCCGCTCAGCCTGCTCCAGGCGCACGAACAGCTTCGCCTAGGTTTGCACGGAGCACAGAAGTAACCGCGGCTCCAGCTACAGCCAGCTAGAACGACGGTAGGACGCACGCGTGAGGCGCTTCGCGAACGGGTGCCTCGGGGGCACACGTGCGTCCCGTTTCTGATGCGTTCCGCGACGAAACGCCGCTCTCGCCGTCAGAGCATGTGTCGCAGCGACTCACAACGAAGGGAGAACGGGCATGGGCATGGGCAGACATTCCGCATGGTCTCCGCTTATCTTGTTCACGCTTTTGAGCGCCTGTGCCGGCGCTGATGCGCTTCCTCAGACGGAGGTCGACACCGGCTCGATTCAGATGGCGAGCCAGGCGCTGCAAACGAATGAAGCGGCGGCGCCGGGCGGATCGCGCATCGAGCTTTCGAAGCTCGCGCTGAGCTACGAGTATGCAGACCTCGAGAGCGCCCCGGCGGGCGTAGCCGGCGACGAGCAGCTGGTCTTCGTGGGCTCGCCGCTCGAAGGGCGCGTGCGCGCGCTCTCGCGGCTCACCGGGCGCGTGATCGGCGAGCTGCCGGCGCCGCCGGACGGTTTCATCCTGCCATTCATCATGCACTCGCTGGGCGCGGGCAAGCTCGGCGTGCTCGACGCGGGCGGTCTGCCGTCGCCGGCGCCTTTCATCCCCGCGCAGCCGACGATCTATGAGTACACCTACTCCTATCAACTGCGCACTGGCTTCACGGCGCGTCTGACGCGCACCATCAGCTTCGACCGAGTGCTGGTCGGCTTCCCGGAAGACTTCGTGGCCATCGACGGCGGCCGCTATCTGCTGTCGGACGCGATCTTGGGCAGCATCTGGATCGTCGAGCGCGATGGACAGATTCGGCCCGGCATCGTGCCCAAGAGCTTCGCGCCCGAAGACGCCCTGCCGCAGCTCGCCTTCTGCCAATCCATGCCGCTCATCGAGGTGGGCGGCGTGCCGTTCTTGTTCTCGGGCTCGACCTTGCCGGGTGTGGAGGGGATGGCCGTCCGAAACAACACCCTCTACTTCTACTCACCCTGCGCAGAGGGCGTGTTCGCGCTGCCGCTCGCGAGCCTCTTCGATCACCGCAAACCCGAGCAGCGCGTACGCGACATCCGGCTGGTGTCGGCCAAACCCGCGAACGTGGCGGTCGAGCAGCTCCTGGCGCTCACCTTCAACCCGTACGACCCGCACGACAACTACCTGTACGCAGCCGACAGCCTACAGCTGCGGCTCATCCGCATCGACGTGGGCACGGGTCGCCGTCAGATCGTCGCGGACGATCCGAAGCTCTTCAATTTCCCCTCGTCTATGTCGTTCCTGCCTCCCGTGCTCGGCGTGTCTCCGCTGGTCGTGGTGTCGAACCAACAACACCGCACCCCGCTCACGAATGACGCGATCTCGGAGGACATGAGCGAGCCGCCCTTCATCGTGACCAAGGTGTACCTGAGAGATTGAGCGATCCGCGACGCGCGGCTGCGCTGGTGCAGCCGCGCGTCAGACGGCCTTTGCCAAGGAGAAGTCCAACCGTGTCCGCGCGCGTCGTGCCTACCCAACTGGTCCACAAGATCGAACGTAGTTTTCGCGACGCGCTCGACGCCGGCGCCGTCTGGAACACGGCTGATGCCGTGGAGTACCACGGCCGCCACGTCAGCATCGGCGGCGCGGAGCTCTTGAACTTCGGGGGCTGCAGCTACCTCGGCCTCGAGCAGCGGAGCGAGCTGAAGGAAGGCGCGATCGCCGCCATCCGCCGCTACGGCACGCAGTTCTCCTTCTCGCGCGCCTACCTGGAGTCTCCGCTCTATCAGACGCTGGAGTGTCTGCTCGCGCGCATCACGGGCGGCTTTCCGCTGGTGGCCGCCTCGACCAGCCTCGGCCACATCTCGGCGTTGCCCGTCTTGGTGGAGCCGACCGACGCCGTGATCCTCGACATGGCCGCGCACGCCAGCGTCCACACCGCCGCCGGGCTCATCCGCGGCGCGGACCTCGCGCGCGCTCGGCACAACCACCTGGGCGACGTCGCACGCCAGGTCGAGCGGCTGCGCCGCGACCACGCGCGCGTCTGGTATCTGCTCGACGGGCTCTACTCCATGCAGGGCGATCTGGCGCCCATGGCCGGGATCGCCAAGCTGATGGAGCAGTACCCGGAGCTTCATCTTTACGTCGACGATGCGCACGCGACCTCGTGGTGCGGCCCCCATGGCCAAGGCTATGCGCTGAGCCGCCTGCCCGACCTGAGCCGGGTCGTGGTCGCGCTCTCGCTCAACAAGGCCTTTTCGGCGGCGGGCGGCGCGATCATCTTCCCCGACGAGGCGATGCGGCGGCGCGTCCGCATGTGCGGCGGGCCCATGGTGTTCTCCGGGCCGATCCAGCCGCCCATGCTCGGCGCGGCGGTGGCCTCGGCCGAGCTGCACCTGACCCCCGAGCTCGCGAGCATGCAGGAAGAGCTGCTCCAGCGCATCGATCACGTGCTCGCGCTCTCGACGCGCT
>CAZYWR010000640.1:0-13915 GCA_964651185.1 uncultured Polyangiales bacterium | reverse complement strand
GACCTGATCGAGCACCTTGTGCTCGCCGTACGCAAACGAGAGCCCCGTCACCGCGAGAGCGCCGCGCCCGAGCCGGCCGGCCGGCCCGCGCTCGGCGGCACGCGGCAGCGCCGGCTCGCGGATCTCCGGCTCGGTGTCGAGGATCTCCCGCACGCGCGCGTAGGCGACCCGTCCGCGCTGGACGATCGAAAGGATGTAACCCGCCGCCATGGTGGGCCAGACGAGCTGGCTGAGGTACGCGTAGAACGCGAGCAGATCGCCCTTCGACAAGCTGCCGTGGTCGATCATCACGCCGCCGCGATAGAGCACGAGCAGCGTGCCGAGGCTCGCGATCCCCATCAACACGGGCGTCATGAGCGCGCGCAGGCTCACCACCGCCATGGTGCGGCTGACCGCCTCGCGGTTGGCAGCTTCGAAGCGCTCGCCCTCGAAGGGATCCGCGGCATACGCGCGCACCACGCGCACGCCGCTCAGATATTCCTGCGCGCGCTGGGCGAGCTTACCGAGCACCTTCTGCTGTTCCTGACTGACGGTGTACAGACGCCGCACGAACACGCGCGTGGCGAGCAGGAAGAGCGGGTACGGCAAGAGCGCGATCAACGTCAGCTGAGGTGAGATCGCCAGCATCAAGGCGAGCGCGCTCGCGTAGGCGACGCTGGCGTTGATCACGTTCATGCTGCCGAAGCCGAGCAAGAGGCGCACCTGGCCTAGGTCGTTGGTGGCGCGGCTCATGATGTCCCCCGCGCTGCTCTTCGCGAAGAACGAGCTGCCGAGGCGGTGCAGCTGCGCCAAGAGCTCGCTGCGCAAGGTGAACTCGATGTCGCGTCCAACGTTGAAAATCAGCACACGCGAGAGCACGCGCGTGCCGGCCATCGCCAGCGCGAGGCCCACGACCCAGAGCGCGTAGCGTTCTACGCGGGCGCTGTCGTCGAGGCTGAATGCATCCACGGCCAGCTTGAGCAGCCAAGGGATCGCCTTCTCCAGCGCGTTGGTGGCGAGCAGGAAGAAGGTGCCGAGCAGCAGGACCTGCCGATGCTCGCGCAGGTAGCTGAAGAGCCCGCGCGCTTTCGGGGCGCCCATCCCGCTCATGGTCGCAGAATTGGGGCGCACCGTTACGGTTTCGTGCGGGCGGCGAAGGTAGATGCCTGCGCTGGCGCGCGCGGACGGAGCAAGATCGCTTGTCGCTCTGCGGCGCGCTCGATGCCGCCCCAGGCTTGATGCGCTTTGCCGGCTTGGGCGGTGTCGCCGAGGCGCTCATAAAGCTCCGGGACAGCCAAGGTGAGCCCGGCGCGCGCGCGCAGCGCAGCCTCGAGCTCGCGCCGCACCTCGCCCAGGTCGCGCTCGCCGGGGACGATCAACTTGCCGTAGCAGAGGTGCGCGTCGCCGGCCGCGTTCGCGCGCTCATCGAAGGTCACGAGCGTGGCCGCGGGCGCGAGGGCCTCCGCGAGCGCCTCGACGAACGCGCGCTGCTTGGCCATGGCGACGAAGCGCAGCCGCCGCTCCGCGCCGGGGCGCAGGATCCACAAGAGCGGAAACACCGGCACCTCGCGCGCGGCGCCGTCGCTCTGCACGCGATTCATGCGCACCGGCGCGCCATCCCACAGCACCACATCGCCGTAGTCGACGCTGGCGCGGCGCGCGGTGGGCGACTGCACCACGCCATGACAGGGAGACAGCGGCTGCACCCACAGCACTTCGAGGCTCACGACGCGCGCCGGCAGCGGATCATGTTGGCCCGTCTCTTCGCCCACCGTGGCGACGCGCACCTGCATGGGAGGCATGTCGGGCACGTACGGCATGCCGCTTTGCGCGAGCGCGCCCCGGATGCCGAGCTGCTCCCAAGCAGCGAGCGCCCGCGCGCCGTCGCCGAGGGCGGTCGCACAAATCGCGAGGTTCCAGAGGACGGGCCGCACCGGGCCGAGACGAGCCTGCGCTTTAAGGTTGGCGTCGAGCCCTTCGCGAAAGCGGCCTCGCCATTTGTGCAAGAGCCCGAGCTGAAACCACCAGCCCCCTCGCTTGTCATCGATCGCCAGCGCGAGCTGATAGGCCTGGAGCGCATCCTGGTCGTGGTCCGGGCCCATCATGCGCAGCGCGTCCGCCAGGTTCACCTGGAGATAGCCGCCCACCTCGGGGTCGATACGCGCCTCCGCAGGCAGTGCCTCGAAGCAGCGCTGGCAGGCGCCCGCGGCCAGATGGGCAGGCCCCTGCTCAAAGGGCGGCTCGTCCGGCGGACGTAGCTCGGCGACGCGCAAGAGCGCGGCGGACAGCATGATGATCAGCGCGGGATCAGTGCCGAATGCACCTACGATCTGCTCCGCCACCGACAGCGCCTCCGGATAAGTCGGATCGAGCGCCAAGAGCTCCGCGAAGAGCTCGGCCGCGGGGCGCGAGCTCGCGACATCGCACCGCAATTCTGCGAACAGCTGGAGGCCCTTGGCGACCTCGCCAGCGCGCACCGCCGCGCGCGCGGCATCCAGGACCAGAGCAGACTGCATGGCGCGTGTTGTAGCGGAGCGCTCGCTCTCCAGCCACGCTCGGGGGCGACGTGGTTCGTGCGCATCCGCGCGGGCGCTTCTTGGAAGCGCAGCGCGCTTTGGGCTGGTTCCCGACGGCTTTGCCGGACGCACGGGGAGGTGGGAGACCCTCCCGGCCCGCGGGTGGACGCGCGCCGTCCCGGGTCCGCGGACACGGTCAGGCGCGCTGGCATCTTGCGCGCGCACCCTCGCCTTACGTAACCTCGATGAGGTTCCGTGCCTTCGCTGCAACCCACTACGGCGGTCCTCGTGCGCAAAAGCGCCGGTCTATCGGACGTCGGTCGGCGGCGCGCCACGAACGAAGACAGTTTTTTCTTCGACGACCGCATCGGGCTGTACGCGGTCGCTGACGGCATGGGAGGCCATGCTGCGGGCGAAGTCGCGAGCCAAGAGGCCATCGATACCGTACGCGGGATGGTACGGCAGGGCGAAGCTCTGTTGCGCACGGTCGAAGGCGGCGACCACTCGCCCGAGGCGCTGTGGCGCGTCGGCCGCCTGCTCGAGAGCGCGGTCCAGGCCGCGACGTACATGGTGTTCGGCATCGCACAAAACCAGCCCGAACAAGCGGGCATGGGCACGACGCTTTCCGCGCTGCTCTTGTGCGGGCCGTTCGGGGTGGTCGCGCAGGTCGGCGATAGCCGCGTGTACATGGTGCGCAACGACCAAGTGGCGCAGCTCACCGAGGATCACACGTTGATCGCGTGGCAGCTGAAGCAGGGCATCATCTCGCAAAACGAAGCCGCGCTCTCGCCGCACAAGAACGTGATCACACGCGCGATCGGCAGCCGAGAATACGTGCAGGTCGACACGCACTTCTTTCAAGTCGAGCCGGGCGACGTATTCCTGCTCTGCTCGGACGGACTGCACGGTTACATCCAAGACGACGAGATTCCCGACGTCATCGCGCTCGGACCGGAAGCCGCCGTGCATCAGTTCGTCAACACGGCCAACTTGCGCGGTGGACGCGACAACATCACGACCATCGTGGTGCAGGTCGAGTCGAGCGACGGCAGCCGTCCGGCGGAACACGCTTCGTTACCGCCCTTCGCGCGACGTTGACGCGATTCGCGAGCCTCCCCTCGATGGTGCGCTGCCTCACCCGGCTAGGGTTTTCGCAGGACCCATGGTACGGTGAGCCTGCTGCTCCCTGAGCGGCTCGTAGCGGGAGGGCACATGTCGGGCTTTCAAGTTGGTTCCTTCGTCACGCACCAAAAGCTACCTGAGCTCGGTGCGGGAGAAGTGGTGGGCTCGGATCGCGGCGCCCTGCGCATTCGCTTCGCAGGGGGCGAACGGACTTTCTCCGAAGAGATCGCCCAGCACCATCTCATCGTGAGCGTCGAGGGTCCACCGCCGGCGACCGTACACAAAGCCGGACAGCGCAAGAGCGCACGCAAGAGCGCCGCCAAGAAAGAGCCGGAGTAAGGTCTCCGGGCTGCCGCTTCACAGATCTTTACGCCGCGTGGCCTTCCTCCTTCACAGCCCCTCTGCATGGTGGTTGGAGAGGAGAGAGACATGTTCGGACTGATCATCGGAACGCTGTGCCTGATCGCGTTGGTTAGGACGCTGCACTATCGACGCTACGGCCGGTTTGGCTACGACGGGTACGGCGGCTGGAGACGTGATTGGCAGCCGATGGGCCCCTGGCACGGCTATGCGGCAGGCCCGGCCTACGTCCCTGCGTGGGGCTCGCGACGGCGCGGCATCCTGCGCGGCGTGTTCGCGCGGCTCGACACCACGCCCGGACAAGAAAAGGCGATCGTGAGCCTGCTCGAGCTGGCCGGCGAGCGCCTGCGCGCCATGCGCGGCGACATGCGCACCACGCGCAAGGAGATCGCCGCCTTGTTCGCGAGCGACGTGCTCGACGCAGGCGCGCTCGAGGCGCTGTTCGCTCAGCATCGCGCGACCTTCGATCGCCTCAGCTCGGAGGGCGTACAGACCGTGGTCGCTATCCACGAACTACTCGACGCCAAGCAGCGCCGCATATTGAGCGAGCTGCTCGCCGACGGCTCGTTCGGCGCGTCGTGTCAGGGCTGGTGAAAGGAGGAATGCCATGATCCGTGATCGCGTCCGCGTCGTCCTGCTCGCGCTCGGCGTTTTGTTCGGTTACGGCAGCGCCATCGCGCATCTCACCGGCCACGGTTGGCACCACCACGGCCCATGCGGTTGGCACGATTGAAGTCCCCCAGCGCGCGTCCTACCTGAATGACTGGAGCTCGCGAAAGGTAAGGTTGATGCGCGCGGCAGCCAGCCCTGCGGCTTTGGGCACGCCGTGGCGATAGTATCGTTGCGTGGTGCCCCGCATCAGCAAAAGGCTGCCGTGCGCGAGCATCAGATCCAGCTTGCCGTGAGCTGGGCCGCGACGATGGCGCAAGCTGAAGCGGCGCACGGCGCCGAGCGAGATGGACGCGACGATCGGGTCGGGCCCGAGCTCAGGCTCGGCGTCGCGGTGCATTCCCATCGAGTCGCGCCCGTCGCGATACAAGTTGCAAAGTACGCCGTTGAACGCGAGCCCGAGCTCGCGATTTAAGCGCGCGCGCAGCGCTGCGAGCGCCGGGATCCAAGGCGCCGGCTCGTGCCGCGTGCCCGAATAGGTGTACACGGCGTCGGCATCGCCGATCCACGCGACCAGCCGCGGCTGCAGTACGTCGCGCCCATACACGCGGATCGTGCGCTCCTGCCATGGCACCTGCGTCGACAGCGCCGCGAACAGCGCGTCCGCATCTTCCGCTGCGAGCCAGCGCTGCCAAAGTTCCAGATACGCGTGCTGACCGAGCTCGATCGTTTGCATCATGTGCGTGAGCGGCGCGCTCTAGCCTGCGTTCTGTTCGCGGCGCAAAGGTCTGCCACAAATGTGTGGGCCTGCGCGCGGACGGGCGCGACGGAGATCTTGCTGCCCGCCAAAGGATATTGCGAAGGCGCCAGGAGCATGGGAATCGTTGACTTACCTATACAGCCGAGGGCTAGTTTACGGCTTCGTGAGCGCCTCGGCCCTGCACGCGAGCCGTCCGGTCCCGACTTTCCCCGGACGCGGGTCCCTGCGACACGCTCGCGCATCATCTCGTTGTCGGAACTGCATTCGAGGTTCGGAAGATGCTTAGAAAGCGTATAGAAGAGGCTTATCCCGAGCGCGTGCGGCTGGGCCGCGCCTGGCTCGTCGCGCTCAGCTTGTCCGCTTGCGGGCTCGGTCTCGCCGGCTGCGGCGGCGATAGCACGAGCAAGTCCGACGACACGTCGAGCGACGATTCCGCGAGCAGCGATGACAGCGCCAGTGGCGACGACGACAGCAGCGACGATGACAGCTCGCCCGCGCTCGATGCCGGCCACACCGGCGCGGGCCACGACGCGACCGTTGGAGCTGGAGGCGGAAAGGATACGGGCGTCGGCTCCACCCCTGCGCACGACGCGGGCGCGAGCCCAGCGCACGACGGTTCCGCGGCCGCCAGCGACGCCAAGGTGAGTGACAGCAAAGACGGATCGACGAGTCACGACAGCGGGCCTGCCAACGTGACCGCTGGCAGTTGCTCGAGTCTACCCCCGGCTTCGGACTACACCGCTCCGGGCCCGTTCGCCGACGCGAAGATGATCGAGAACGTCGGGCCCAACAACAACTACGCGCTCTATCGTCCGGATAGCTCGCTCGGACAAAACGGCTTCAAGCATCCGATCGCAACCTGGGGCAACGGCATCCTCACCACTCCGGATCAATACAAGTCGATCCTGATCCTGCTAGCGAGCCACGGTTTCGTCATCATCGCCTGCAACGATACGATGGCGGAGCGGCCCTGCCTCAGCGACGGCATGGACTGGTTGGTGCAGCAGAACGCCTCCGGCGACATGGCCGGCAAGCTCGACACCGACACCGAAGTCACCATCGGCTACTCGTGGGGCGGCGGCGCGGCGATCGACGCGGCCAACCGGCCGAACGTGAAGGCAACCGTCTCGCTCCACGGCATGCCCCCACGCGGTGCGACTGCGTTCCAGGATATGCACGCGCCGCTCCTGCTCTTCACTTCCACGGGCGACAGCTTCGTCACCATGGATGGCTACGTGACCCCGAACTACAACGCGTCGCAGGTCCAGACCTTCTACGCCATCCTCCAAGACGCATCTGTGGATCACCTGTACATCGTAGATACTGATGCGATCTCGTGCGTCGCTTCGCTCGCGCTCGGCAACTGCGGCGGCGCGATGCAACAGCGCGGGCCCGCAGTGGCGTGGCTACGTATGTGGGCGTGCGGGGACAAGGAGGCACGCAAACTGTTCTACGGAGATGACGCCACGCTCTGCAAAACGCCGTGGATGTGCCAGAAGAAAATGTGGCCCTCCCCCGATACACCTTGAAGCGCCGAGCCGGCGCTGCCCCAAGGTGGCGCCGGTGCCGTCATATAACCAGGCGTGTCGAGGACCAAACTGCGCTCACGAGCTTCCGTCGCTTGCAGCGCTGATACACTTTCGCTCTCGCACGGCTTGTCGCCTGCCAGCGGCCATGGCGGACGTTATTTTCGTGGAAGCTAGAAGCTTGCAGTCGCAGCCGCCCGATCGCGTCATGACGCCGTAGCGTGCAGACGCCCAACTTCCATGCCTTCGAGGTCGATCATGCTTACCGAGCGCCCTTGTGAAGCCTTTCCCACGGGCCGTGACGACGCGTGCCTCGCAGCTTCACGGCCCCGACTCATCATTCTTCTCGCATCATGCGCAGCATTGGCGGGCGTAGCTAGCTGCCAGTCGTCAGACACCAATCAAGAGGGGACTGGACGCGATCAGGCCTCGAGCACGGATGATGATGACGATGACGATGCGCCTCGAGACGCGGGCCATGCCTCGAAAGGCGACGCAGGCAAGAACAGCTCGACGGTGGACGCGGGAAAGAACACAGGCGGTACGGCGGACGCCGGCAGCAAAGACAGTGGCGCACCCGCCGACACTGACACGCCAGCCGCGGATGCCGGCGCGATGAGCGCGCACTACGACCACTGTGTCGACGGCGAGATGGCCGACCCGACCGACATGCAGCTCACGGGCAAGCCCGACCAGTGGAAGGATAGCCAAGGTGCCATCGACCTGGTGCTCCCCGCCGCGGTGCTCAAGTGGATGGACGACCGCGTGTGGAAGCCGAGCCACGACGCCTGGCACAACATCCGTCGCTGCGGCACCGGCGGAGCGTTCGGCGGTTTCGGCAGCTTCGGTGGCTTCGGCGGTTTCGGCGGGAGTAGCAGCGCCAGCACCACGAATATCTGTTCGCATACCGAGCTCGTACCTCAGCATCAGGAGTGCACGGACGCAGAGGACGGCTACGAGTTTCTCGTCATGCACCGCCACATGATCCACGCGCTGCGTGAGGCGTTCCCTGGTCACCTCGAGCTGTTCGAGGGGTTTCCGAGCTTTCCGTACGAAGCCCAAGACGTACCGGTCGAGTGGCAGAGCCGTTTCGGCACGGGCTGGTCGCAATCGATCATCGACACCGCCAAGACGCTCGAAGCCATCGAGAGCAACCTGAGTCAGTTCCCGACAGAGGGCGATCTCGGTAAGTTCATCCAATGCGGCGGCATGTCGAACGGCGCGAGCAGCATCCACGGCGCACTCCATTTCAAGTGGGTGGTGACCGAGTCGCCAAACTCGCTCGGCAACCAGAGCGTGAACATCGGCAACTACATGTTCTGGAAGCTGCACGGCTGGATCGATCAGATCTGGGAGCGTTACCGCGCCGCCAAGGGACTGACCGACGACGAGCCCAAGCTCAAGGACGCGCTCATCAGCCAGTGCCGAGAGATGCACGAGCTCGGCGACGTGGTAGGGCCGAGCACCGGCACCGGTTCGACCGAGCCGCTGCCCGCGGAGAGCGGCTTCTTCCACGAGTCCGTGCGGCCGATCCTCGAGAAGACCTGCAGCAGCTGCCACAACGATTCGAGCCCTGAGGCGAACATGCCGCTCGGCGGCCACATCAGCTCGGCTGACATCGTCAAGCTCCTGGTCGACGTGCCCAGCGCGCACGGCGGTCAGTTCAAGCGCGTGGTGCCCGGCGATGCGAGCCAGAGCTGGCTCTACTTGAAGGCCTCGGGGACGGCGATGAACGCGGGTTGTCAGGGATCCACTTGCAACGCGCAGGTCATGCCGCCCACTGGACAAGTCACGCTCAGTCAGAGCGAGTTGGACACGATCAAGAAGTGGATCAACGATGGCGCTCCGGCGCCCACCGAGCAGTAAGGACGCCACGTCCGATTTTCTGAGCAGACATCAGCTTCCAAACGCGCGCTGGCGCGCGACAAGAAGGAGCGCTTCGCATGGGAGAAAAACGGACACCGGTTCGCCGTCACGCCTGGTCGAGATCTGTGCCGCGGCGCGATGCGCTGCGCGGGCTCGGCGCGCTGGCGGTCTCGCTGCCGGCACTGACGACGTTGGGATGCAGCTCCGACGACAACACCGAGGACAAGAAGCTCGACGACGCCAAGGGAGGCGACGACGACTCCGACGACAGCAGCGCGAGCGCGCAGGCCAAAGCCGACGCCGGCGCGAAAGACGGCGGCAGCACCTCGCACGACGCCGGCACGCAGACCAGCAGCGCGCGCGACGCCGGCGCCGCGGACCACGAGCCGACCGCGACCGACGCCGGCTCCGCGAGCAGCACTTCCCAAGACGCCGCGCCGGCCGAAGATGCCGGCGCGAGCGACGCAGCCGGCGCCAGCACGACGCCCCCGCCCATGTTCGCCGACGCGGGCAGCTGCACGTTGACCGCGACGGACATCGAAGGGCCATTCTTGATCGAAGAAAACGAAAGAATGGACGACGAGAGTATGATCCGGAGCGATTGCCGCGAAGGCCATCCGGGCTGCGAGTTTCAGCTGAGCTTCCGGTTTCTCGACGCCAACAAGAAATGCGCGCCGATTCCTGACTTGGAGGCCTACATCTGGCATTGCGACGCGGATGGTTATTACAGCGGCTTCGCGGGCCAGGATCCGACCGTTGCCTATATGGGGAGTCCCAACCCATCGCCCGATCCGTCGAAGCCCGAGCGTTTCTGCCGTGGTGTTCAGATGACGGACAAGGACGGGATCGTGAACTTCACGACGATCTACCCTGGCTGGTACACGGGTCGTCCGATTCACGTGCACCTCATGGGCCGCACCAAGGGCGCCACGGGTACCGCGGGTCGGGTGATCACCACTCAGCTCTATTTTCCGGCAGATCTCACGCACCGTATTCACACAAACGAGCCCGCTTATCAGGCTCGTGCCGCCGATATCCCAGCTGGAAGCCTCAATCCGCCTTCAGGCGGCTTTTTTGGTAGCTCGGTAGGTCCGACGTTGACCGGTCTGACTTACACTGACGGTTCCGGCTTGATCGTCGGCGCGCTCAACGTAATCGTGAAGGGTATATAAGGTCCGACTGTCAGGCGAACGACGCGGTCGTCAAAGCAAACCTAGAACGGGCTGTGGTACGTAATGATCGCCCGTGGTGCCATCGCCGAGCTGTCCCGAGCCGTTGTTTCCCCAGCAAACGACGTCGCCAGAGGCACGCAAAGCGCAAGTATGGTAACGGCCTGCCGCGATTTCGACCGCATCGGATAACCCCATGACGGGAGTCGCCGCGGTTCGGTCCGTGGTGGTTCCATCTCCCAGCTGGCCCTGACCGTTGTAGCCCCAACACGACACGCCGTTTGTCGTGAGGCGAACGCACATGTGCCGTTCGCCCGCCGCCAGCTCGACGACGTTGGACAGCCCAGCAATCGGAGTCGCTTCTTGGAAATTCGGCAATGCTCCGATTTGAGCGAGACCTCCGCCCCAACACGCAACAGTCGCAGCGGCTTCGCGCGCGCACGAGTAATCGGCCCCCGCCGTGATCTCAGCCACGGACATCAAGCCCATGATCTGAATGGGGATGGCCCCCATGGACTGTCCCCAACACAAAGCGGCTCCGGCAGCGGTGCGTGCACAGACATGCAGCGAGCTGGACATCGAAGCGATCTCTACGGCATCACTGAGTCCCCAAACGGCACCGGGAACCGCTCGCGAAGTCTCTCTCGAACCATTGACTGTCCCGTCGCCGAGCTGACCAGCGCTATTGCTTCCCCAACAACTCACCGAACCGGATACCAGGAGAGCGCACGAACTCGAATCTCCCAAAGCGATCTGGACTGCGTCCGAGATTCCGAGGACCTGCACAGCGGACAATCGACCGTCTTGGGTCCCGGCGCCAAGTTCTCCTCGATCATTGGTGCCCCAGCAGTGAACTGCACCCGACGTAACGCGCGCGCACGTGTGTCCCCAGCCTGCAGCGACCTCCACCACCCCCGTCAGATTAGGGACTATCTTCGGAGTGGTGCTGTCGTTCGTCGTTCCGTCCCCGAGCTGCCCCTCTTGATTGCGGCCCCAGCAGAGTACCTGACCCGCTGAAGACACGAAGCAGGTATGGTTGGTCCCAAGGGCTAGTCGAGCCGGCCGCGACGACGCAACGCCGGCATCCTGGCCAGAGTCGCTCATCGAGACGCTCGAAGCGCCGTCGACAGCTGGGCCATTCTGCGAGCCGCTCGTGGAAGCATCGAATGCCGTGCCCCCGTCGCTCACGAGTTCCCCGGGCGGGTTGCCCGTGGGGGCGCGACCGCCTTCTGACGCGTCGACGTCCGTGGTTCCGGCTTCTGCGGGCACTGTATGCGTATCGACAGCGCCGTCTTCGCATCCGCCGCCGACACACAGCGCACCTGCGTCGTGCCTCTCTGGAATGCAGACCGTGCCAATCTTCGTTTGCCCCTCGGGACAATGCGGGTCCGAACAGGAAATGAGCGCGAGTACGGTCGACATCACCGCGTAAGCAGCGACAGTGCGCATGAACCCTCCACAAGGCCTGTGGCGCGATTTTCGAAGGCCGAGCCGTTCTTTACTCTGCGCGCACGCGACCGGCATTCACCGCGCGCGCTGAGGCGGGCGCTACTTACGGATCAAGCGATCCAGTCGATCCAGCGCCCAGCTGGCGGGCGACTCTCCAATGCGTGCGTTGGTCGCGTTTCCCGACACAGGCTCCATCTACGACGATTTCCGCCCGCCTACGCCCACGTAGGTGTCACGCACGAGTACTCACCCTGGGGCTGTTCAGCGAACGCCGTTACAAATCGGGTCGATGCGGTGTAGAAGCGGTGACAGCTCTGGCCGCGCGCGCCCGTTGGCTTTGATACCATCGTAGGTGCAGCGCGGAGCTGGCGATCCAAAGGGGGCAGTTTGGGATTCACGGGGGGAGCCGCGGAGGCTGTCGAGCGGCAGCCTGCGGCTGCGATCATCGCCGGCCGCTACCGTTGCGAGGCGACGCTCGGCAAGGGGGGCGCGGGACAGGTCTATCGCGTCACCGACCTCGTGCAGGGCAAGGAGCTCGCGCTGAAGCGCCTCGACCCCGGCGCGAACGCGCGCCTCACCGCGCTGTTCGAGCTCGAATACCAGACGCTCGCGAGCTTGAAGCACCCGCGCATCGTCGAGGTTTACGAGTTCCGGCGCGATCCTGAGGGTCTGTTTTACACGATGGAGCTCTTGGCCGGCGGCGACCTGAGTGATCGCGCGCCGATGCCCTGGCGCGAGGCCTGTGGTTACCTGCGCGGCGCGGCGCAGGCGCTCGGCCTCTTGCACGCGCGCAAGCTCGTGCACCGCGACGTGAGCCCGCGCAACCTGTGGCGATTGCCCGACGGACAAGTGAAGCTGATCGACTTCGGAGCGCTCGCGCCCTTCGGCTCGCAGGGCCACCTGATGGGCACGCCGCCGTTCGTGCCGCCCGAGGCGTTTCATGGCGTACCGCTCGATCAACGCTCCGATCTGTACGCGCTCGGCGCGATCGCCTACTACCTGATGACCGGTTACCATGCATTTCCCGCGCGTCACTTGCGTCAGCTGCCGGAGCTTTGGCAACACCGGCCTCCGCCGCCGTCACAGCACGTGGCCGAGCTCTCGCGTCCGGACCTCGACCCCCTGCCCCCGGAGCTCGATGAGCTGGTCGCCGATCTCCTGAGCCAGCACATGCTGACCCGTCCGGGCAGCGCCGCCGAGCTCATCGACCGACTCGACGCGCTGCTCGGGACACCTGCCAGCGCGGAGAACGACGCCGGCATCACCCATCTAAGCAACGGTGCGTTCGTCGGGCGCGTCCGCGAGCGCCGGCGTCTACGCCGGCAGTTTCTGCTCGCGACACACGGGCGCGGGCAGAGCTTCGTGATCGAATCCGCGGCCGGCCAGGGCCGCTCGCGCCTGCTGCGCGAGTTCACGCTCGAAGCCCAGGTCGCCGATGCGATCGTGCTGCCTGTCGACGCGAGCAGCGTCTCGGGCCTGTATGGCGTCGCCACCGCGTTGGGCGTCAAACTGTGCGACGCACTGCCTGAAGCCGCGCGCGCCGCCGCACAACCCTTTGCGGCGTCGTTGGCGCGGGTCTCGCCTCGCCTGCGCGAGAAGCTCTCCCTCGGCGCGCTCGCCGCCGGCGATGAGGCCGCGGGCGAGCTGAGAATGCGGCTCCAAGCGGCGCTTCGCGACTGGTTCCTGGCCGTGGCGCGCGAGCACACCCTCGTCGTGCTGGTCGACGGCTTGGAGCTCGCCGACGACGGCTCGGCGGCCTTCCTGCTCGCGCTCGCGCTCGGGCTCGGCGCGAGTCGGCTCTTGCTCGGCTGCACGCTGCTCACGGATCGCGCGCGCGAGCTGAGCGCCAGCGAGCAGGCGTTGCGCAAGGCTTCCCTCACGCTCGCGCTGCGGTCGTTCGAGGAAGGCGAGACGGTGGAGGTGCTGCAGTCGTTCTTCGGCAACGCCGAGCACTTGCTGCGCCTCGCCGCGTGCCTGCACCAGGTAGCCCGCGGCAACCCGAGCCACGTGCTCGAGTTGACCGAGCAGCTCGTTCGCGACGACGTGATCGGCTTCGCGGAGGGCGCATGGGTTCTGCCGCAGGAGGTTCCGCGCGAGTACCTAACCTCGAGCCGCGCGCAAGCGCTGGCCACCCGCCTCTCCCTGCTCAACAGCGGCGCGCGCCGGCTCGGCCGCGTGCTCAGCATCCACGCCGGCGTGCTGCCGCTCGAGCTCTGCAGAGCGCTGGCCGCGAGCGACGCGGAGGAGCTGTTCTCCGAGCTCGGAGCGCTGCTCGAGGCGGAGATCCTGATCGGCGACGACGAAGGCTTTCGCTTCGCGCACGAACAACACCGCTTGGCGCTGCAGGCGGAGCTCGACGCCGAGCCGCGCCGTCGGGCCAAGCGGGTGCTCGGCGAGTTCCTGCTGAACAGGCCGCACGCCAGCGTCGTCGAACGCCTGCGCGCGGGCGTGCACCTGATGGATAGCGGCGACCCGCGAGGCGGCGACATCGTCGCCCAAGCGAGCCTGCAGCTCGCGTTGCGCGAGTCCGATCAGATCGTCGAGGCAATGCCAGCGCTC
>CAZYWR010000639.1:0-2104 GCA_964651185.1 uncultured Polyangiales bacterium | reverse complement strand
CGGCTCGCAGCGAGCCCAAGCTCGGCGCAGCGTCCGTGCCGCCGCTCAAAATGCAGATGCAATCGAAGCCGGCCGCAGCGCTGCCGGAGCTCGATCTCAACGATCTGCCGGCCGTGAAGGCCGCCGCGCAGCCTGCGCGCGCCCCGCGCCTTTCGAGCGCCGAGGAGATCACCGATTTGCCAGCGGCCAAGGCGCCCAAACCGAACGCGCCGTCGTTCAAAGACCGCGCGCCCGCGAGCCCCGCGCGCACGCTCGGCGCCGTGCGCGGGCCGATCACGCTGGAGCGCGCCGGCGAGGACCTGGACATCGACTTGCCTGCGGCCAAGCCGCGCACGAGCGCAGCCCGCGAGCCAGCGGCGGCGCCTGCGCCGGCCAAGCCTGTTCTCGAGCCTGCGGTCCCGGCGTTCCCGGCCCCGGCGTTCCCGGCCCCGGCGAAGGGCCCGGAGCTCGACCGCCGCGAGGTGCCGGCGACCTCGAAGAAGAGCTTCGCCAAACCGAGCGCGGCCGACAGGCCGAAGCCGCCTGCAAGCCCGCGCGAGCCGGACATCTCGGCCACCGGAACGCTGCCGAAGGACAGCCTCGCCATCGAGCCCAAGCCGTTCTTCGCCGAGAGCCCGCGCCTGGGCATGTACGACAAGCTGGACGAGCCGGAGGGCCCGTCCGCGCCGAGCTCCGAAGTCGTCGATCTGCCGGCCCCGAACGACCTGCCCGCGCTCAAGCGGCGCGCCGCCAAAGCGACCGCGCTCGGCTTGGGCGGACGCTTGCCCAAAGACTCGCTGGACCTGCCGGCGGGCTTTGGAGCGCCGCCGCCGGCGACGATCGTAGGGCGAGACGCGCGCCCGGCGGCCGACCGCGAGCTGCCCGAGCTGGGGCTCGAGCTGCCGCGCACCCCGCCTCCTGAAATCTCGGCCGAGCGCGCCCCCGATTTCGCGAGGGCCATTCCCGGCGAGCGCGCGCCGCGATCGCTCGAGCACGCGCCCGCGCCGAGCGACCTCGACATCGACTTGCCGGCGCCCCGCGGCCTGCTCGCGCCCAAGAAACCTTCGCCCGCGCCGCTCTCGAACATCGACGTCGACTTGCCCGCGCCGCGCGACCTGCCCGCCCTGAAGAAGCCCTCCCCCGCGCCGCTCTCGAGCATCGACGTCGACTTGCCCGCGCCGCGCGACCTGCCCGCCCTGAAGAAGCCCTCCCCTGCGCCCGCGCGCTCTTCCGAGCTCGATCTGACCGCCCCCGATGTGCCGGCCTTCCCGCCTGCACCGGTCGCGTCGTCGGAGCTCGACCTGCCGGCGCCGCGCGATCTGCCCGCGGTCAAGCGGCGGCCCGCGCCGGCGGCCACGGCGCTCGGGCTCGGCCATGCACTCGGACCGCTCCCCGCGCCGGCGGGCAGCGGAGGTTTCGAGGTGCGCGCGCTGCACGGCGCGCAGGCTGGGGACGCACAGTCCGAAGGCGCTCCGGAGCTCTCACTCGATCTGCCTCCCATGAGCGCGCGCGAGCCGCCTTCGGAGCTGGCCATCGGCGAATTCGAACAAGCACTCGACCAGCTCGAGAGCAAGGGCGGTGGCTCTTTCGGCGCGTTCTCGGCGGCCGAGCTCGATCTCGCGCCGCGGCCCTCCGCGGCGAAGCGCTCCGACAGCTTCGGCGACCTCGAGCCCATCGCGCTGCCGAGCGTGGGCGCGAGCAACACGAACCTGATGTCGCTCGGGACCATGGAGCTCTCGGCGCAGGATCTGATGATGACCGGCGCGGATGGGGCGTTCGCAGGCGATGCCGCCCAGGGCCGACGCGCCGCGCTCGATATCGAGCTGCACGAGGCGCCGCGCGCGACGGGGACGAGCCCCGGCTTACGCCCGAGCCTTTCCAACTTCGGCGAGCTCGATCTCGGGCTCGGCCGTGAATCCTCGGTGGGGCTACCGCTCGCCATTCCCGCCCGGCGCGGGCCCGAAGGCGCGCTCGCCCCGAGCATGCCCGCCATCGAAGACGCCGAGCTCGTCGGCCAAGAGAGCTCGGCGCCGGCCCGCAAGCGCGCGCGCCGGACCCCTGGAAGTCTGCCGGCCTGGCTCGTGCCGCTCGCGGTCGTACTCGCGCTCGGTGTGGGCGGCGTGGC
>CAZYWR010000638.1:0-2025 GCA_964651185.1 uncultured Polyangiales bacterium | reverse complement strand
CGCGCGAGCGTGGTGGCCGTGACGGTCACCCCCAGCACGCGCGCGCTCGGCGCGAGCTGTTCGGCCGCCGCGATCAGCTGACGATAGACGTCGCGTACGCGCGCGGCGTTGTCGACGCCGTCGACTGACAGCTCGGGATAGTCCCAGACCCTGAGGTCCGGCGAAGCGAGGGAGATGCGCACCGGGAATCCGATGCGCGCAGCTTCCGCCGCCGCGCGCGACGGGCTCGAGCACAGCTCTTCTTGCGGCATCGGCAGTCCGAACGGCGAGAGCGCCGCCTTGCTCGCAGGATCGGAGAGCAGGCGCGGCGGCCCGAACAGGACATCGCGGGTCGCCGCGGCGTCGCTCGGCGGTGAGACCTGCAACGGCGCATCGCTGCATGGCTCGGCGGCCGCGAGCGCGCGCAGCGCTTGGGCCGCGGCGAGCCCGTGTCCGAGCCGCAGGTTCGTGTCGTGCTCACTGCGTTGGAACACGACGCCTTCTGCAGCGGCGGAGACGAGCCTGCCGGCCGCGCGGTCGCCGGCTTCGAGGGCGCGTTCGAGCCGTACTTGGTCGACGCTCGAGAGCCGCTTCACGTTGGCGCGCTGCGGGCGCTCCACACCGCCGGCCAAGAGCGCGAGCGCCGCCAAGACCGGCGCAACGTCATGGACGCAGACGAACCCGAGGTCAGAGGCGAGCCCGAAGGCATGCGGATCGCGATCCGAGATCGCGCCGATCACCACGCGCCGACCTTCGGAACATTCGTACAGTGCAGCGATCGCGCGCTCTGGCTCCGGCATGTGAACACAGATCGCGGCCGCCAGCGGGTGCCGCGCGGTCGCGCGCGCCGCGCTGGCGAGCGGATCGGTGTCGACCTGGGCGGTGATCGGGAGCCCGATGCTTTGCGCGGCTGCGCTGGCTTCGGCGGCCAGCTCCGCGGTTTCACAGTAGACGGGGGTGCTCATGAGGGCGCCGGCAAGGCGCCCAGCATAGTGGGCGGCCGCTCGACTCTGCGAGTTTTGGGGCGATCCTTCGGGCGCTCGCCGCGGGCTTGCGGCGGGCCTCTGCACGTTTGTTGTTAACAGCGCCCAAGCCCTCTAAACTCCTCGCACTCTTGACCGGCCACGAAGGCGGGTGATAGGAACGAGCGCGCGGGGGAGATGCCGATATGCGGCTGAAGATTATCGCGGGAAACCTGGTGGCTGTCTTGCTGCTGGGGCTCGTGTCTTATTCGGTGGTCGGCTCCGACCTGCGCCAGAAGGTGACGAGCAAGCTGCTCGCTCAGATCGGCAACGATCAAGTGCTGCTCGACCGCTCGCTGCGCCTGACCGCGCGCGAGTTCGTGGAGCACGTGAAGTGGCGCGCCAACGACTCCGACCTGCGCACGGTGTTCTCGGCGCTCGACGAGGAAGGGCGCCGCACGCGCGCGTACGAGGCCGCGGAGCGCAGCTCTGCGTGGATCGGCGATCCCGCGCGCGGGCCGCGCGGGACACCGCACATCGTCGTGATCACCGACGACACCGGCAAGGTCCTCGCGCGGGACGCCGATCGCAACCGCATGTACGGGAGCCGGCTCGACGCGTCGCTCGCGGCCGTGCGCAGCACGCTGGCGGACGGCGACGCCCGTCACGACGTCTGGAAAAAGGACGACGAAGGCAAGCTGCTCGAGTTCGCGGTAGCGGCGATCCGCGGCGACACCGGGCAAATCGTGGGCAGCTTGCTGATCGGCTACGACTTCTCGAACGGCATGGCGAACAACGAGGGCAAGCGGCTCGGCGGCCGCGACGTGGCCTTCCTGGTCGATGACAAGGTCTACAGCTCGTCGCTCTCCGAGTCATTGGCCAAGCAGCTGCGCGCCTATTTCTTCGGACCAGCCAGGCCCGTCACGACGGCGGCCTTCAACGGCTCGGTGAGCACGCCCTGGGTTGCGCGCGTGGGCGGTACGGAGTTCGCGGGCGTGATCGCGCCGTTGCCGGAGGCACGCTCCACCAAGGTCGCCTACGCCGTGCTCGCCGATCGCACCGAGAGCGCGGAGCAGGCGGCCGA
>CAZYWR010000637.1:0-2076 GCA_964651185.1 uncultured Polyangiales bacterium | reverse complement strand
GCGTACGTCACCTTGTCGGCCGCGCAGCGCTTCCTCGGCGCGGGCGACGCCGCGTCGGGCATCGAGGTCACGGTGCGCGAACCGGAGCGCGCGCAGGAGGTCGCGAGCCACATCGCGCGCACAGCCCACGACGGCACCGCGCGCCTCGCGCCGCTGCGCGTGCGCGCCTGGCAGGAGCTCAACAAGAACTTGTTCGGCGCGCTCGCGCTCGAGAAGCTCGCGATGTTCGTGGCGCTCGGGATCGCGATCTTGGTGGCCAGCTTCTGCATCATCGGGACCCTGACGTTGATGGTGCAGGAGAAGGGCCGCGAGGTGGCCGTGCTCAAGGCCATGGGCGCAGCCGACCGGGCGATCGTCGCCATCTTCGTGCTCGAGGGGACCTTGATCGGGGTGCTGGGATCGGGCTTGGGGCTCGCGCTCGGCTACGCCATGTGCTTCGCGGCCGAGCACTTCGGGGTGCGCCTCAACCCCGAGGTGTACTACATCGACAAGCTGCCTGTGCACATCGACCCCTCCGAGTTCTCTGCCGTAGGCGTGGCGGCGATCCTCGTCTCTTTGTTCGTGACCATCTACCCTGCCAAGCTCGCCTCGCGCCTTCGCCCAGTCGATGCCCTCCGCTATGAGTGACCATGGGTGAAGACGATCTGGATAGCCGACGCAGTCCGCTGGTGGAGCTTTGCGGCGTCGAGAAGCGCTTCTTCCATGAGGGGCGGGAGCTGGCCATCCTCAAGCCGATCGATCTGGTGATCGAGCGCCAAGAGATGCTCAGCATCGTGGGGCCCTCGGGCGCCGGCAAGAGCACGCTGCTGCACCTGATCGGCACGCTGGACTTACCGTCGCGCGGGCAGATCCGCTTCGCGGGCCGCGAGCTCACCGGGTACAGCAGCGCGCAGCTCGCGGAGTTCCGCAACAAGTGCCTCGGCTTCGTGTTCCAGTTCCACCACTTGCTGCCGGAGTTCAGCGCGGTCGAGAACGTGATGATGCCGGGGCTCATCCGCGGGCTACCACGCCGCGAGCTCGAGGCGCGCGCGCGTGCGCTGCTCTCGGAGGTCGGGCTCTCGCCGCGACTTTCGCACCGGCCGGGAGAGCTCTCGGGCGGGGAGCAGCAACGCGTCGCGCTGGCGCGCGCGATCGTGATGGAGCCGGAGCTCGTGCTGGCCGACGAGCCGACCGGCAACCTCGATAGCGGCACCAGCGAGGCGATCCACGAGCTCTTCTTCCGGCTCAACCGCGCGCACGGCACGACCTTCCTGATCGTCACGCACAGCGCCGACCTGGCCGGGCGCATGCCGCGTGTCGTGCACATGCGCGACGGCCGCATCGAGCGCGATGAACGTCGTGCCGAGGCCGCGACGGACCCCGTCGCAGCGCCTTGAGCGGCGCGCCTGCAGGGACGCCTCGGGAGCCCTCGTACGGGCCGGCACGCGCGCGCCAAACGCTCAAACCGGTAGGGTTTTTTAGCTCGACCGAGGGGACGGTAAGACACTGGCACGGCTAGGGGATGCGGGCTAAACCGGGGCCTACTTCGCGCCGGCCCCGCCCTCGTTTTTTCGGTCTCATCACTCCGCTCGCGCGCCCGCGCGCGCTTCGGCTCACCCTCTCCATGAAGCGCCTCGCTCTCCTCGCCCTCGTTGCGATCGTCATGTTCGCTCCCGCGGGGCGCGGCGTTGCGCAGTTCGGTCCGCCTTCGCAGGGGAGTAGCCGACCCTCGAAAGAGAAGCACAAGCCCAAACCGCCCCCGCCGCCGCCCGAGCCGGAGCCCGAGCCGCGACTCGAACCTCAGCTCGAGCCACCGAGTACGCCGGCGCCGGGCGGGGAAGCGGGCGCGGCCGAAGGCGGAGCGAGCGAGGGCGCAGCGGGCGAAGGAGAGCCGGGCGCGGGCGGGGAAGCGGGCGCGGCCGAAGGCGAAGAAGCGGAGCCAGCGCCGTCCAGGGCGCCCAACGTGATGGTGCCGCGCACGGTCTGCGAAGGGCGCCGCGTCAAAGCCGTCGAGGTCACGGGCAACGGGCGCGTCTCCGCCGATGACATCCGCGCGAGCATGAAGCTCAAGCCCGGCATCCCGTGCACCGACGCCTC
>CAZYWR010000636.1:0-1989 GCA_964651185.1 uncultured Polyangiales bacterium | reverse complement strand
CCGTTTTCCGAGCGTCACGCCATCGGGGTGGCACGCGCAGCCTTCGCCCTGCTCGCCGGTCAGAACACCGCGAGTCAGCTGGCCGCTTACCGCACCGCGATCGCGTACGTCCGACCCGGCTCCCCCGAGGCGGAAGTCGTCGCCGATACGCTTGCGCACGTCGAGCGCGGCTGGCTCGATCCGGACTCCGCCGCTGCGTTGGCCGCGAGTGCGGACCAAGAATCGGCGCAACCCGGCGCGACCCGGGCCGTGGAATCGCCGGCCTTGGATGAGACCGTCATCGAGCCGGCGCCGCGGAGCGCGACCGTTCCTCCGTCGAGCGCGCCCGCTCGTACGACGGTCCACCAGCCCGGAACGGTCTCCGAACCGTCGCACTAGGCTCGCGAGCCGGTCTCGAGAGAAGCGCAGTGCGAGTTGGCAGCGGCGCGATTGCGAGCTCGGCCGCGCTTCACTACAACGCGAGGCCATGGCCAAGCGGCCCGACAAGAACCAAGCAGGCGAGCTCATCGTATGTCGCAACCCCAAGGCGGCCGCACGCTTCGTGATCGAAGAGCGCCTCGAGGCCGGCATGCAGCTCGCGGGGAGCGAGGTCAAGAGCCTGCGCGATCGAAAGGCCGATCTCGAAGGAGCCTACGCGCGCATCGAAAACGGCGAGCTCTTCCTGCACAAGATGTACATCGGCCCCTACGCTCAAGCGACCGTTTTCGCGCACGAGCCGAAGCGCTCGCGCAAGCTCCTGGCCCACCGGCACGAGCTCGAGAAACTCACCGGCAAGCTGGCCGTGCGTGGATACACGCTGGTGCCGATCCAGGTCTATTTCAAGCACGGCCGCGCCAAGATCGAGTTGGGTTTGGCGCGCGCCAAGGACATGGAGGACAAGCGCGAGGACATCAAGCGCAAGCTCGCCCTACGCGAGGCCAAGGACGCCGTGCGCAAGGCCAAGCCATGAAGACGCTGACCTGCACGTTGGCTGGCGCGCGCCCGGCGCTCGAGCTGTGCGACTTCGACGGCAAGCATTTTCGCTTCGTCAGCGACGAGGCGTTCGCCCCGGGCCAACCACTCGCGCTGACCGTCGCGCTCGCCGCGCCGCTCTCGCTTCAGCTCAAGAGCCTCGGCTCCACGCGGCGCGCCGACGGCCGCTATGACGTGCGCGCGCGCGCCGCCACGTTGCGACGCGATGAGCGCACCGCCCTGCTCGCGTTCTTTCAACGCTAGCGCTCAGGCGCGTGCGGCGTCGAGGTCGCCGAGCACGGCCTTTTTGACGGCTTCGAAGTCGTTCGGCAGCTCGAGCGGCACGTTGCGGAAGCGGGCGCTCGCGCCGTGCAGGCGTCCTTCGTGGTAGCGCACTTTGAAATCCGTGAACTTGAGCCCGTTGGCGGTGGAGATGACCACCACCCGCTCGCCCGGCTTGATCTCGCGTCGGGCTACACACTTCTCGAGCGCGGCCAGCGCGACGCCCGTGTGCGGACATGTGTAGGCGCCCGAGCGGTCCGCCGCCGCCGCGGCATCCGAAAGCTCCTGCTCGCTCGCCTGCTCGACGATGCCGTCGTACGTCTGGAGCGTCTTGATCGCGCGGTGCACGCTCACCGGATTGCCGATGCGGATGGCGGACGCTTCCGTCTCGCGCGCCTCGATCGGCCGAAATTTGTCCCAGCCCTGTTTGTAGGCACGGTACAGCGGGTTGGCGGCTTCGGCCTGCGCCAGCACGAGGCGCGGCCGCTTGGTCACCAGGCCCAGCGCGAGCATCAGATCGAAGCCGGCGCCGAGCGCGCTCACGTTCCCCAAGTTGCCTCCCGGGATGACGATCCAGTCGGGCACTTGCCAGTCGAATTGCTGGACGATCTCGATGCCGACCGTCTTCTGGCCCTCGAGCCGCAGGGAGTTGAGAGAGTTAGCGAGAAAGATGCCTGGCTCGCGAGCTAGATTTTGCACGATGGCCAAGCAGCCGTCGAAGACGGTGTCGAGGGCGCACACGAGCGAGCCGTTCGA
>CAZYWR010000635.1:0-4405 GCA_964651185.1 uncultured Polyangiales bacterium | reverse complement strand
GCTCGCGCACACCGATGCGCGCTTCGAAGTCGCGCTCTTCGGTGTGGATGCGCTCGAGCGCGTCCATCGCCGCGAAGTTCTGCGGGTTCACGTCGGTCGCCTGCAGGTAGGCGTCGACGGCCGAGGCCGGTTGCTTGAGCTCGCGGTCGTAGAGCTCGCCGAGCTCCATGAACACGCGCTCGAGCGCCTGCGCATCGAGCTGCGTGCGGCCCACGTCGATCACGCGATGCAACGTGTCGACCAGCTCCTGGGTCGCCTGCGCGCGCCGGTGGATGCTGGCGATCGCGAACAGCGCCTGCGTGGAGCCCGGATCGATGTCGAGCACCCGCTCGTAGCTCTCGAGGGCGCTGCGCGCGCGATCGAGCCGCTCGTACCAGATGCGCCCGAGCTCCATCAGGCTGCGCACGCGGTCCTCGTCGCTCTCGGCGACCGCCGCCTCGCGCTCTAGGATGTCGACCAGATCGCGATAGTTCGACTGCGCCGAATAGAGCTGCGCCAGCGCACGCAGCGCCTCGGGATCTTCGCCGCGCAGATCGAGCACCTGCTTCCAGAGCTCTACCGCGCGCGCGCCGTCGCCCAGGTGCTCCGCCTGGAGCCGCGCCATCTTGGCGTGGATCTCCGCCTGGTTCGAGTCGCCCACCACGAAGCGCAGCGCCCGCTCGTAGGTCGCGTACAGCTTCGGCCAGTCGCCCTTGGCCGTGAACGCGCGCTCCAGCGCCAGCACGCTCCCCTCGTGCTCCTGGTCGTAGTCGCTCAGGATGCCTTCGTAGACGGCGATCGCCTCGTCGAGCCGCCCGAGCTCGAGCTCGAGCACCTGCCCCAGCCGGAAGCTCAGCTCGGTCTTGTCGTAGTCCGACGAGGCCGCCTCGACGCGCAGCTTGAGCACCTCGGCGAGCGCCTCGTAGGCGTGGTGCTCGAGGTAGATGCGATCGAGCGCCTCCAGCGTCTCTTCGTCGGCGTGGTCGACGCCGAGCACGAACCGATAGCTCTCTTCGGCGCGCTCGATGTCGCCGAGCTCGCTCTCGTAGATGCGCGCGAGCTTGCGACCGAGCACCACCTTGACGTCGCTCGCGGCCCCGTTCGAGACCACGTCCGCGTACGTGTTGGCGAGCACCGCCCAGCCGCCGGTGAGGCGCGCCAGCCGCTCGACCTCGCTGTCGGTGTGTTCGTTCTTCGGCTCCTCGAGCAGCGCCCGCTGCATCCACAAGAACGCGAGCCGCGAGTCCTGCGCCTTCTCCTCGGCGATCTCGGCCACGCGGTGCATCATGGCGATGCGCTCGCCCTGATCGGCCTGATGCGAGAGCTGCACCTCGTGCACGCCGATCAGCGCGTTCCACGAACCCTGCATGCGATAGAGAGGCTCGAGCACGTCGCCTATCTCGAGCGGCAGCTGCCCCTCGGCGAACAACAGCTCGAGCGAGCGCACCGCCGGCTGGTACTCGGGCGCGGCCGCGAGGATCTCGCGGTACTGCGTGACGGCATCGCGCACCCGCCCGAGCCGCGTCTGCAACAGCTGCCCGAGCCGGAACTGCAGGTGGAGCACGTCGTCGGGCGTGGGCGCGACGTCGGCCTCCTTGCGCAGCACCTCGGCCAGCTCCTCGTTGCGGCCGGTCTGCTCGTACAGCCGGTCGAGCGCCTCGAGCGCCTGCGCATGCGTGGGCTCGGCTTCGATCACCATGCGATAGCGCTCGATCGCCGCCTCGACGTCTTCGACCGATAGCTCGTAGATCTGCGCGGCGCGCAGCGCGAGCTCGAGGTGTCCGCCCGTGCCCGCGCGGCGCTCTTGCTCGATCGCTTGGTCGTACAGGCGGGTGACTTCGCTCCACGTGCCGAGCACCTCGGCCAAACGTTCGAGCGCGGCCTGCGTGGCCTGGTTGTGGGGCTCGAGCGCGAGGCTACGCCCGTACGCTTCGAACGCCGCGGTGGAGTTGTCGAGCTGCAGCTCGCACAGCTCGGCGAGGCCGTGCAAGAGCTCGACCTTGCGCACCGGGTCCTGCTCGTACGCGACGCGCACCTCCTGCACGTTCGCGAGCTTCTGCCAGTCGCCGAGCTGGCGGTAGATCGGGTCGAGCACTTCCGCGGCCGCGAGCGGCTCGCGCTTGCCCGCGATCATCGCCTCGAGCGCGGCCAACGTCGGCTCGTGATCGGGCGCGAGCGCGAGGATCTCGCGGAAGCCCTCGACGGCGCGCGCCGAGTCATGCAGGCGCTGATCCCAAAGCTCGGCGATACGATAACGATAGGAGATCGCCTCGTGCGGGTCGCTCGTGAGGTCGACCTCGCGCTCGAGCACGCTCAGGAGCTCGTTCCAGTTCTCGGTCGCTTGGTAGAGCGCATCGAGCCTCGCGATCGCCGCGCGGTCGTCGGGGTCGACCTCGAGGATGCGCTGGTAGGTGTCGATGGCGCGCGCGTTGTCGCGCAGCTCGCGCTCGTACACCGCGCCCATCTCCGCCAAGAGCGCCTTCTTCTCGTCGGCCGAGCTGACGATGTCGGCGCGCTTGGCGTACACGCCGAGCAACTCCTCCCACCGCTCGAGCTTCAGGTAGAGCTCGATCAGCTTGTCGAGCGCGATCAGGTCCTCGCCGTCGAGCTCGAGCACCTGCTTGTACACGTCCACCGCGCGCAGCGGCTGGTCGAGTGCCTCCTCGAACAGCTGCGCGGCGCGATAGAGGTACTGCTTGCGCTCGTCGAGATCGGCGAGCATGGAGCTCTTGATCAGCGCGGTCTCGGCGAGCGCCGAGAACTCGCCCGCGCTCTGGTAGAGCCGCTCGAGCGCGCTCGCGCTCTCGAGATGGCCGGGGTCGATCTCGAGCACGCGCCGGTAGTGCGTGATCGCGCCGTCGACGTCGTGCAGCATGTTCTCGCGCAGCTGCGCCGCCTTCACGTGCAAGAGCGCCGCGACCATCGGATCCGTGACCGCGGCCACCTCGCGCTCGTAGATGCGCGTGAGGCCCGCCGCGTCGTGCGCCGCGATCGCCACGCGCTCGAGCTCGGCCTGGGTCAGCTCGTTGGCCGGCTCCTCCGAGAGCGCCCGCGCGTAGGTGCTGACCGCGCTCGCCAGATCGCTCAGCTGCTCTTCATGGAGCCCTGCGATCGCGTGCAGGAGCTGCACGCGCTGCTCGGTCGAGCCGGCGTGGCGCGCCTCGATCTCGAGCACGCCGATGAGCTTCGCGTATTCGCCCGCCGCCCGGTAAAGCGGCTCCAGGATCTCGGCGATCGCGAGCTCATGGTCGGGCCGCCGCAAGAGCCGCTCGAGCGCGTTCAGCGCATCGCGATTGTCCGGCTCGCGCGTCAACACCTCGCGGTAGATCTCGATCGCGCCCTCGACCGCGCCCATGCGCTGCTCGCGCAAGCTCGCGAGCCGCAGCATGTAGGCCGTCTGGCGCTCGGGCTGTTCGGCCAGCTCCAGCTGCCGGCTCACGTTGTCCGCCAGCTCGGTCCACATCCCCGACAGCTCGTAAAGCGTATCGAGCGCGTTCAGCGCGCGCTCGCTCGACGGGTCGAGCTCGAGAATTTCGCGATAGCGCCCGATCGCTTCTTGCGCCTCCCCGAGCTTCTCGCGGTGCACGTCCGCCATCTGCACCAAGAGCTGCTCTTTCTGGGCCGGATCGTCGGTGAGCTCGGCCTTGCGCCGGAGCACACCGAGCAGCTCGTGCCAGCGCTCGCGCACGCGGTACAGCATCTCGAGCGCGGCCAGCACGGTCTCGTCGGCTGGATCGCCTTCGAGGATGCGGTTGTAACAACGCACCGCGCCTTCCATGTCCCCGAGCTGCGTAGCGTAGTGCTCGGCGGCCTTCAGATACAGATCACGCGAGAGCGCCGGGTCGGCTTCGGACGCAGCCAGCTCGACCACGGTCGCCACCAGCTCCGGGAAGCGATCGAGCTCGAGCGCCAGCGCCTCGAGCTGTTCCATCGTAGTTTGGTCGCCGGGTAGCTCATGCAGCGCGCGCAGGTACGCGTCGAACGCGCGGCCCGGGTCGTTGAGGGGGCCCGCGCTCACCTCGCCGATGCGCCTGAGCAGCGCGTGTCGCTCGGAGCGCTCGATGGTGCTCTTCACCAGCACCTCGAGCGCGCGCGCCAGCTCCTCCCAACGCGAGCTCGCCTCGTACATGGGCGCGAGGATCTCGGCCGCGGCACCGCCGTGCTTCTCGTCCGCGAGCAGCGCCTCGAGGTGCGCCCGCGCGCCCTCGTGGCCCGGTCGCAGAGTGAGGATCTCGCGGTACAGCTCGACCGCTTGTCCCGTGGACCCGAGGCGCGTCTCGAGCACGCGCGCGAGCCGGAACTTCAGCTCCGCCAACTCGTCTTCGGAGGACGGCCCCAGATCGATGCGGCGTTGTAGGACCTGACTCAGCTCGGCGAAGTTGCCCTGCTCTTCGTACAGACGCTCGAGCGCGCGGTAGGCCTCGAG
>CAZYWR010000634.1:0-5117 GCA_964651185.1 uncultured Polyangiales bacterium | reverse complement strand
CGCGACGACGCCCGTGCGCTCGCGGGTGCGCTCGAAGACGCGCGTGGCGAGGCGCGCCGCGCGATCCTGCAGGCTCTCGCGGCGGGGCTCGCACACTGCGCCCGAACCTTGGAGCGCGCGGACCGGGCCGCACTCGCCGAGGCGCTCGTGCCCGAGCTGGAGGTCGCGGACGAGGCGCGTGCCTCGTGGGCCGCCGGCGCGCTCGCATTCGTAGGCGGCGAAGACGTGTACGCAGCCCTGCGCCGGGCCGCCGCCAGGGAGCGCAGCGGGTTGCGCATCGCCGCCTTGCGCGCGGGGGTCGCGGATGGGAGCGCCGAAGCGCGTGCGCTGCGTCGCGCTCTCACGGCTCACGGCGACGCAGGAGTCGCCGCGACGGCGCTCGCGGCCCTGGCTTTGGCCGGCGATCCGTTGCCCTGGAGCTGGCTCTACGCGCAGATCGATCGCGCACATTGGCCGCTCGGGCCGGTGGCCGCGTTTGCGATCGCCAGCGGCACCACGCGCGCTACCGATGAGGATACGGTCACGCCCTGCGCGTTGCTGACCACCCGCGAACCGGCCACGCGCGCGAACGCGCTGGCGGCGCTGGCAGCACGGCCGGCGCTCACTTGCCTCGATGAACCGGGCGCTGTCTGGCTTCGCGGCGGCACCACGTGGGCGGTACGCCGAGCCGCAGCTCGCTGGGCGTCAGCCCGTACGCCGCGCGCGCCCAAGCTGCGCAGCGCGCTCGAAGCGTGCGCAGCGCATGAGCGCGAGCCGTGCGTGCGAGCGCTTTGTGCTGCGTCGCTCTCGAACGAGAGTGCGCGCGCGCCGGAACCGGCCTCCCCTCGCGCGCTCCCTTCCGCATGCTCGCCCGCGCCGCCGCCCGCTCGCACGTCGTCACTTGAGTCTACGTCTCCACCCATGGACTCATCCACGTCTCCGCGCGCGGTTCCGTCGACGCCTGCGCCCGCGTCGCGCCCGCTCGCGCTCCCTCCGCCCGTGGACACGAGCCAAGTCTTCGCCGCGCGCGCGCTCGTGCTCGACGACGGCCGTGTGCTCATCTCGTGGCCCGACGGCGGCGGCCGCGTGTCATGGCCCAACCTGACGCCGATCGCAGAGCTCAGCGGGTGGCTCAGCGAGTACGCGCGCGAGTGAGCACTCGCTGGGCAAAATCGCCCCGGCGTGCACGCTGCGTTCGGCCTTGTCTTTTGCGTGCACGGGCCATGGACAGTTCGCGACGATTTTCGCGCCTCGCAAAGGGTACCCATCGCGCGCTCAATCGTGCACACTACGGCCCGCCAAGCGCCGGAAGCGCTATTCACGGAGGAAACATGACGACTGGTTGGACCTGGATCACGAGCTCGCTGGCAGCTGGCGCGCTCGCGTTGTGCGCGTGCGGCAAGGGCGGCGCATCGTCCGAAGGCGGCGCCGCGAGCTCAGGCGGCGAGCCAGCGCTGGTGGTCAGCGACAAGGCCGAGTGGGACACGCTCGCGGCCTCTGGCAAGACCAGCTTCGAAAACGCCTGTGGCAGCTGCCACCCGGGCGGCGAAGCAGACCTCGGCCCGGCTGTGAAGGGCCATCAGGAATCGAGCGCCAAGATGAAGAAGCAGATCCGCGAAGGATCTGGCCGCATGGCGCCCATCGGCGAGGACAAGCTGCCCGAATCGGAGATGAAGGGGCTGCTCGTATACCTGTCGACGATCGGCGCGGTCGGCGACGTCCAGGGCCCCTGATCGCGCGCGGCCCCTGCTCCCTGAGCGGCGCGCCGCGTCCGAGCTCGCCATCTCACCGGCGCGGCGCGCTCGAGAAAGGGGCCGGGGCCGGAGCTTCATAGTAGCTTCACGCGAATGCTGCGTCAGTGGCGCTGGCCACTCGTCGCCGTGCTCGGGCTGTGCGGCGCGGCTTGCGCGACCATCCCGAGCGGTCGCTACGGCGTGGATCGACTCGAGCTCCGAGGCGTCGAACAACTCGACCTCTACGCCCTGCGCGCGTGCCTCGCCACGCGCGAGCGTGAATGGCTCTCCATCGACCTGAGTCGCGAGCCCGCGCCCACTTGCGGGGAGCCGCCGTTCGATGCGCGGCGCATCCACTTGCGGCTCTGGCGCTGGCCTTGGAGCGAATGGCCCCTCTACGACCCGAGCGTGTTCGAGCGCGATCTGGCGCGCATCGAGCGCTGGTACCGCGCGCGCGGCTACTACGGCGCGAGCGTGCTCTCGGCGACCTCGACCCCGCCCGCGGCTCTGTACGGCACGCCTACCGGTGTGCCGAAGATCGGATTGCACGTGGACGTGCGAGAGGGCGCGCCCGTGCGCATCGCCAGCGTCACGCTCGAGGGGGCGCAAGGGCTCGACAAGAAGCTCGCTGCCCAGCTGCTCGAGGCGATCGAGGAGCTCGCGCCGGGCGCACGCTTCGACGAGGCGACCTACGATGCCGCCGAGCACGCCCTGCTCCGTGCGCTGCGCGACGCGGGCTACGCGGCGGCCGAGGTGAAGGGCGAAGTCGACGTCGATCCCAAAGCCTACAGCGCGAAGATTCGCTACAAGCTCGCGCCGGGCGAGCTCAGCGAGCTCGGCGACGTGTGCGTGGAGGGCCACGGCAAGCTGCCGCCGCGCCTCATCTTGCAGGCGAGCGATCTGCGGCCCGGCCGCCCCTTCAGCGAGAGCGACCTCGAGGAGGCGCGCACGCGCATCTACCAGATGCGGGTGGTCGCAGAGGTCGAGATCTCCGCGGTCAAGGTCGGCTCGAAAGGCGACTCGGAGAGCGCCGAAGAGCCGGCGCGTCAGGGTGAATGGCTGGCCTGGGAGCACGGCCGCGAGGTCTCCGCCGAGAGCGAAGCGCCCGCACAACGCGTGTGCCGAGTGGCGCGCGGCACGAGCACGCGCCCGCGCGTGCCGATCGAGATCCGGGTGCGACCCGCCAAGCTTTACCGGCTCGGCGTTGGCGCGGGCATTCAGATCGGCGTCGAGGATGGGCAGCTCGCGATCAACGCGGCCCAGCAGTGGGACGCGCACGTGTTCACCTACGCGGAGGTGCGCAACTTCCTGGGCGGGCTGCGCCGGCTGCGCATCGAGGAGCGGCCGAAGCTCATCTTCCTCGCGCCCTTTCCGCGCGCCCGCGACAGCGAGGACCAAGTCGATATCCGGCTCGGCAATACCTTGAGCGCGCTGCTCGAGTGGCCCGCCTTCCTCGAGGCGCGAACCTTGCTGCGCGTGACCGCGACCTGGGATCGCGGCCCCGACCCGTACGGAGGCATGTTCATCCGCGACAACTTCGACGTCGGTATCGGCCCCTCGCGCAGCTTCCTGCGCAACCGGCTGAACGTCGCGGTCGCCTTCCACTACAACCCGTACATCCCGCGCTCGTTTTATGGCGGCGCCCGCGAGACGCCCAACGGCACGTCCCTGCGCGACGAGCGCTATCATCTCTTGTTCGTGCGCGAAGTGTTCGAGTGGGACACACGCAATGACCGCAACCAGCCGCGGCGCGGCAGCTATGTGCGCCTCGAGCTGCATGAGACCATGCCGCCTTCCGAGTGGGCGTACGTGCGGCTCACGCCGGAGGTGCGCCAATTTTTGCCCCTTCCTTACGGGCTCGTCCTGGCGGCGCGCGCCGGCATCGGACTCATCTCCATCTTCGAGACCAATGCGCGCACGCCGGAGCTGCGCCGGCTCGGTCCGCGCCCGTATCGGCTACGCGGCGGCGGTCCGTACTCCGTGCGTGGTGTGCAGGCCGGCATGCTCGGCCGCCGCAACGAAGACTCCGGCATCTTCCCGGGCGGCACCAAGAGCTGGATCGCCAGCCTCGAGCTGCGCATCCCGCTCGGCGATAGCTTTGGCATCGCGACCTTCATCGACGTCGGCGACGTGGACGCCGGCTCCGACACGCGCAAACCCGCCTTCCGTTTCGACCGCCCGAACACCACGGTGGGCGCAGGCCTGCGCTACAAGACCTTGGTCGGGCCGATCCGGCTCGACGTGGGCGCGCTCGTACCGGGCCTGCAAGGCAGCCAGTACGATTCGTACATGGTCGACCGCCGCGATCCGCTCTTCAAGTTCAACGGCGCGGTGCAACTCACCATCGGAGAGGCGTTTTGAGCTCGCTGTCCGGCAATCCGCCTCCGCCGCGCCGCGCGCTCGCCCGCTTCGGCTGGATCGGGGCGCTCGCGGGCATCTTGGGCGCGGCGCTCGCGCTCTCGCCGAACACGCCTTGGGTGCGCGCGCGGGTGCGTGTGGCGCTCGAACGGCTGCTCGACGACATCTGCCAGGGCGAGGTGCACATCGATCGCATCGCGCAGCTGTCGCTCGGCGGCGTGCTCGCGGAAGGCGTGAGCGTGCGCGATCGCGCGGGACGCACCGTGCTGCACGCGGAGCGGCTGTCGCTCGGGCTCGCGCCGCTCGCGCTGATGCACCTCGAGCTGCGCTTCACGCACGGTCTGCTGGAAGACGCGCGCATCCGGGCGATCCCTTCTGACACCAACGCGATCACGTTGTTCGATGCGCTCGCGCCCACGCCCTCCCCCAACCCCACGCCGAGCGAAGGCGGACTCGATGTGTCGTTCGAGCACATCCACGTGCGGCGCGCGCATCTGTACGGCGGCGTCCCCGGCATGCCGGAGCTGGAGGTGCTCGGGCTCGAAGCGCGCGGCGAGATCCGGATCGTCGCCGGCGAGCTCTCGGTGCGCGTCACGCAGGCCCGCGGCGATCTGACCCGCCCGTACGAACACGCGCTTTCGCTGGAACAGGCCAACTTCGCGCTCGACACGAGCCCGCTGCGCCTGAGCGCCAAAGCGCGCGTGTCGCGCGCAGGCGATCGTCTTCATGCGGCGCTCCGCTATCGCGCGCCTGCGACCGGCGACGACGCGCTCGACCTTCTGCTCGCGCTCGATCCGGTGTCTCCCGAGCTCTTGACCGACGTGCACATCGCACCCGCGCACGCGCTGCTGTCGAGCGTGCGCGGCCACTTGCGTCTGTCCGGACCTCTGCGCGCGCTCGCGTTGCGCGCCGCGCTGGCGACCGACGCCGGACAGATCGCGATCCGAGGGACGTTCCCCGAGCAGGCTCCGTTCTGGCTGCGGGTCGAGAGTCCCGCGCTCGAGCTGGCGCGCCTCGTCGCCTACGCGCCGCCGCTCGAGCTGGCCG
>CAZYWR010000633.1:0-13395 GCA_964651185.1 uncultured Polyangiales bacterium | reverse complement strand
GGCGATACACGAGTACGTTCATGCGCGGCTCGGCGTTGTCGGCGATGGCGACGTAGTCGTCGCCGAGCAGGGTGGGCGTGGTGCCCGAGCCTTGGTTGATTTGACCGATCTTCTGGCGCTCCCCGCGATCGTAAGGCTCGCGCCAAGCCACGAGCGGCGCGCGATCCGGACCGAGCGCAAAGCGGTAGAGCGCGTGATCGGAGACCACGTACACGCCGTCGGCCGCGACGCTGAACGCGTTTTGCAGCTGCTCGCCCGCGAGCTCCACCGTGCGCACGCTGCGCTCCTGGGTGACGACGCCGACTCGGCCATGGCGCGTCGAGAACCAGTAGTTGCCCTGGTAGTCGGGCAGCACGGCGGTGATCTTGTCGAGCTCTTCGTCGGGTCGCTCGAGCCAGCGCGTGAGGTCGATGCTCTCGTCGAGCGCGAAGCGCGGGCCCTCGGGCGTGTCGCGCACGGCGATGACGTCGATGGTGCCCTCGGCCGTGCCCACGACCGCGCGATCGCGCTGGTCGAGGTAGAAGTAGGCGCCGCCCGAAGTGTCTTCGAGCATCTTGCGCAAGCGCAGCATGGGCGTGCGCCGGCGCGGCAACGGGCGCCGGTCGAGCAGCGTCAGCGTCTTGGGATCGAGCAGCACCAGCGAAGGCCGGCGGTCGCGCACGCACACCGTCACCACGCGGCCCTTGCTGTCGAAGTTGATGGTGGGGCATTCGCCGCTGAGAAAGCCCATCGCGCGCGATTCGACGCGCGGCTCGCGCCCGAGCGGGCCGGGCCACCGGTAGGTGTTGCTCGTGTAGGGATCCGCGTGCATACAGCTGGCCCCGTGCGGTGCCATGAATGGATGCTCAGGGATCGCGAGCTCGGCCAACGGCTGCGGCTGGTGCGGAGCACCCTCGCGGCGCGGGACCTGGCGAGCCCAGCGGGCGGAACCGCGGATCCGCCGTGGCTCGGAACCTACCCGCATGTGTCCGCAGCCCAACTCGAAGCAGCCCAAGACGAGCAGCGCCAGCGCGAGCGCCTTCGTAACGAAGCGCATGGCCACATGTACCATGATCTGCCGCGACAGGACCACGGCCGGGTGCTGCGCGCTGTGCGCAAGGCGTGCTACCACGCCGCTCCATGTTGCTATCCGCACGACTTTCGCTCGCATTCGCGCTGCTCTTGACGGCTTGTCAGGCCAAGTCCGGCCCGCCCAAGACCGCAAGCAAGGTTGACGCCTCGACGGCCAAGCCGAAGGCGGTGGTCGAGAGCCCCACCTCGAGCGACTTGCCGGCGCCTCCTGATGTAGCCGCGCCACCTGCCGACGCGCAGAAGACGGAAAGCGGCCTCGCCTCCAAGCTGCTCGCGCCGGGCACCGGCACCGAGCACCCGCGCGCGTGGGACGAGGTGACCGTGAACTACACGGGCTGGACCACGGACGGCAAGATGTTCGACAGCTCGCTCGTCTCGCGCGTGCCCGGCCGCAAGCCCGAGCCCGCGAAGTTCCCGCTCAACCGCGTGATCCCTGGTTGGACCGAAGGCGTGCAGTTGATGGTCGAGGGCGAGAAGCGGCGCCTGTGGGTGCCCGAGCCGCTCGCCTACAAGGGCCAGCTAGGCGCGCCCGCGGGGATGTTGGTGTTCGACGTCGAGCTCGTGAGCTTCAAGAAGATGCCGGACCCGCCGGCCACGCCGCCCGACGTGGCGGGGCCACCCGCCGACGCGACCAAGTCGCCGAGCGGCCTCGCGTCGAAGATGCTGGCGAAAGGCAAGGGCGGCAAGAAGCCGAAGCCCACCGACACGGTGAAGGTCCACTACACGGGGTGGACGAGCGACGGCAACATGTTCGACAGCTCGGTCACGCGCGACCGCCCCGCCGTGTTCGCGGTCGATAAAGCGATCAAGGGTTGGGCCGAGGGCGTGCAGCTGATGACCGTAGGCGAGAAGAGGCGGCTCTGGGTGCCCGAGGACCTCGCCTACAAGGGCCGGCCTGGCAAACCTCAAGGCACGTTGGTGTTCGATGTCGAGCTGCTCGACATCCTCACGCCCGAGACGCCGAAGGACGTGAAGGCGCCGCCGAAGGACGCGGAGAAGACGGCGAGCGGACTCGCTTCGAAGGTGCTCGCCAAAGGTACGGGCAGCGAGCACCCGAGCGCCACCAGCACGGTCAAGGTCCACTACTCGGGCTGGACCACCGACGGGAAGCTCTTCGACAGCTCGGTCACGCGCGGCGACCCAGCGCAGTTCCCGCTCAACGCGGTGATCCCCGGCTGGACCGAAGGCGTGCAGCTGATGGTCGAAGGGGAGAAGCGCCGCTTCTGGATCCCGGAGGAGCTCGCTTACAAGGGGAACCCCGCAGCGCCTCAGGGCATGCTCGTGTTCGATATCGAGCTCATCCAGATCGTGAAGTAGCGACCCAGTCTCGCTCCCTAGGGCGCGCGATGGTGTCTCGGCCAACAAGCCCGAGCTGGGGTGTCAGTGCGCGCGGCCACGGGTCTTGGCTGAAAATGTCCGTTCTGGCGGCATGGTTTCACGCTCTGCGCGCGTCGCAGCGAGGAACGGCGCCATGCCGCGCACCTGAGACGGACACGTTTTGCGTACCCGGAAGCGCGTGCTGGCCACGCCGGTCAGTGAGAAGCTGTTGAAGACAGCTCCGGCAGGCGGTAGCGTCCAGCATTGGCCAGGGTTGGCTGTTTCCTTTCGGCCGACCGGCCCCTTCGGAAGGAGTCGCGAATGGTGCTTCGTCGCTTGCGTACGACGGCGCGAGAGGCCGGACTCGTCCTGAGCGTGTTGGCAGCTGGAAGCTGTACAGACTGGGACGACGACTGTTACGTGTATGACTGCGCCCCAGTCTATTACCCGTACTTCGGGTACTACTCCGACTGCTACGCCGTACGCACCTCATGCGGGCATGACGGCGATCACCATCGGCACCACGGGCGCGCTTGCAAGCTCGACGGCGATTGCGAGCCGGCCCAGTACTGCAGCTCGGACGGCTACTGCAGCGCCAACGCGGCAGACGCGGGCGCGGATGGTGGAGCGAGCGGCGGCAGCGGGTATCCAGCGAACTGGCTCGATGCTTCCGTAAGCCTGGACGCCTCGAGCACGGGCATCTCCTCTGGGGGTGGCGGATCGAACGGCGGCGGCGGTAACGGAGCATCGAACGGCGGCAGCTCCTCGGGCTCGGGTGGCTCGGGGGCCGGTCCGGATGCCGGGGCGCAGGTCGGCAGCTCGGGCGGCGCCGGTGGCACGGCCTCGGGCGGCGCGGACGACCAAGGCACGAGCGGCGGACGTATTCGTCGCTTCAACTTCCCCTGTCAGCGCGACACGCAGTGCGGCGCCGGCAAGTGCGACAACGGCGATTGCTACGACGCGTGCGATACCGACAGCCAGTGCGGGACGGCGGATCGCTGCTCGGTGGAGACTGGGCGCCGGATCTGCATGCCCGATCCGAACCCGGTCGTGAAGTGCCAGGATTCTTCTGAGTGCAAGGCCGGCCAGAGCTGCCTCGACGGCTCGTGCCACGACCCGTGTGACGTCGACACGGACTGCGCAAACCCCGAGGACCGCTGCTTGCATAACCTGTGCGTTCCGGATCGGCGCCCCATGGTCGAGTGCGTGCTCAACGTGGAGTGCTCGACCGGGTTGATGTGCCTGGACGGCCGCTGCGTCGACCTCGACGGTCTATGATTCGACGTGGGCCTCGCGAAGGGGCCCGTGTCGCGTCACACCGGGAGCGCGGCGCGTAGTTGCGCACTACGTGCGGGCCGCGCCGCGGGCCATCACGATCTTTCCCGAGCGCACGACCTCGCGCACGTCGAAGCTCGATAGCAGGTTCATCAGCACGTCGAGCTTCCGGCTCTCGCCGTAGGCTCGCAGCGTGAACGTATCGGCGCCGTAGTCGACCACCTTCGCGTGGTAGTGCTCGGCGATCTGCAGAACCATGGTGCGCTCGGCCAGCGGCACCGCGAGCTTGACCAGCGCCACCTCGGCCTCGACCATGTCCTCGGCGGTGTGGTCCTCGGCGCGCACCACGTCGACCAGCTTGGCGAGCTGTTTGATGATCTGCTCGAACACCTCCTCGTCGCCCGAGCAGGTGATGGTCATGCGCGCGTAGCCGTCTTCCTTGGCCGGGCTCACCACCAAGCTCTCGATGTTGTAGGCGCGCCGTGAGAACACGAGCGCCACGCGCACGAGCACGCCGGGCTTGTCGGCCACGTACAGCGAGATGGTATGGACGCCATTCTTTTCGTTCGCGCTCAGCATGTCAGGTGCTTCCCGTGGGTTTGTCGAGCTTGGTCTTGGGGCGTTCGATGATCATGTTCTTGATCGGCGCGCCCGCGGGGATCATCGGGAAGACGTTGTCCTCCTTCACCACCTCGGCTTCGACCACGCAGGGGCCCTCGTTGTAGTCGGCGGCTTGCTTCAGGATGCGATCGACGTCGGCGGGACGCTTGATGCGAAAGGCCTTGATGCCGTAGGCCTCCGCGAGCTTGACGAAGTCGGGATTGCCCTCGAGATCCACGCCGCTCAGGCGATTCTCGAAGAACAGCTCCTGCCACTGCCGCACCATGCCCAGGTAGTTGTTGTTGATGATGAGGACCTTGACCGGCAGCTTGTGGATGGCCGCGGTGGCGAGCTCGCACATCGTCATCTGAAAGCCGCCATCGCCGACCACGGCCCAGACCGCCTTGCCAGGCAGCGCGAACTGCGCGCCGATCGCGGCGGGAAAGCCGAAGCCCATGGTGCCCGCGCCGCCGGAGCTCAGCCAATGGCGGTTCTTGCGCGTCCGCACGAACTGCGCGGCCCACATCTGGTGCTGTCCGACGTCGGTCGTGACCACGGCGTCGCCTTGGAGCTGGGCGTCTAGGCGATCGAGCACGTGCTGCGCCTTGAGACCGCCTTCGGCCTTATATTTGAGCGGGTATTGTTTGCGCCAGCGATCGCACTGCGCGATCCACTCGGCGCTCTCGCACGGCTCCACGTAGGGCAAGAGATCTTCGACGACGCGCCGCGCGTCGCCGCACAAGCTGACATCCGGTCGGATCACCTTGTTGAACTCGGCCCGGTCGATGTCGATGTGGAGCTTCATCGCGTCCGGACAAAACTCGTCGATCTTGCCGGTGATGCGATCGTCCCAGCGCGCGCCGATCGCCATGATCAGATCGCAGCCGATCACCGCCTTGTTGGCGTAGGCGGTGCCGTGCATGCCGAGCATGCCGAGGTGGAGCGGATGGAGCTCGTCGACCGCGCCCTTGCCGAGCAAGGTGTTGACCATCGGTGCGTTCAGCTTCTCGGCAAGGCGCGCGATCGCCGGACCCGCGTCGCTGATCACGGCGCCGTGCCCGATGTAGAGCAGGGGCCGGCGGGCACGCCGGAACAGCTTCGCGGCCGCCTCGAGCTCTTGCGGCGAGACGCCGCCCGGAATCTCGTAGCCAGGCAGCGACACGTCATCGACGAAGGGCGCCGCGCAAGGGCCGCTCGTGATGTCCTTGGGCAGATCGATCAGCACGGGGCCGGGTCGACCGGTGCGCGCGATGTAGAACGCTTCGCGCGTCACACGCGGGATATCATCCGCGTCTTTCACCAAATAGCTGTGCTTCACGACCGGGTAGGTGATGCCCGTGACGTCGGCCTCTTGGAACGCGTCCTTGCCCAGGCTCGCGCGGATGGTCTGGCCCGTCAGCACGATGATGGGCACCGAGTCCATCATCGCGGTGAGCAGGCCGGTCACCGTGTTGGTGGCGCCGGGGCCAGAGGTGACGAGCACGACCCCGGGTTTTCCCGTCGCGCGTGCGTAGCCGTCTGCCATGTGCGTGGCGCCCTGCTCATGGCGCACCAGGATCAGCTTGATCTTGGAGTCTACGAGCGCGTCGAAGATCGGAATCGCGGCGCCGCCCGAGAGGCCGAAGATGTATTCGACCCCCTCGCGCTCGAGACACTGAATGAGCTTCTCCGCTCCGCTGGGCACCTTCTCGCCGAGCGTGGTGGTCATGACGTGCTCCTCCGCCGAAAGTTGAACATCGATTCGGTGGTCTGAGAGCCTCATATTGAGGGCGTTTCGCCTGTGCGCCAGCCGAAATGCAAGCCGGGCATGCCATGAAACGCGAGCTCGTTGGCTATCTAGGTCCTCGATTGGGGCCCAGCGACCCCATGCGGAGGCATGTTAGGCCTCATTAGGTCGAAGGATTGCGGACGAGAGAAAAGCGGCCGGCAGGTCTGCTCACGTCGGCCAACTCGCCTCACCCCCTCCGAGGAATCGCCTCAGAAGTGATCGCTTTTTGTCGCTTTCGCGTCACAACATTCCGCTGTTGATAGCCTGTGGACAGAGCGCAAAAACCGGGTTGTTCACGGGCGAAAGTTCACGTTGGCAATTGTGAATTGAGAAGGCGAATTGAAACGCGCTTTGCCGGCGCGTGGCGGTCGTTTGTGGGGCGTGTTACGGAGACGCCCCGTGCGTGAATCGTCTGAATCAGCCCCCAACCTCGCGGTCTTCGCGGACTACGAGAACGTCGCGCTGGGCGTGCGCGACGCCAAGTATCCGAGCTTCGACATCGAGCTCGTGCTGCAGCGCTTGCTCGACAAGGGCAACGTGGTCGTCAAGAAGGCCTACTGCGATTGGGATCGTTACCGCTCCGCGGTCCGCGCGCTGCACGAGGCGGCCTTCGAGTTGATCGAGATCCCCCACGTCTCCTACTCCGGGAAGAACTCGGCCGATATCCGGCTGGTCGTGGACGCCCTCGATCTCTGTTACACGAAGGAGCATGTCGACGTATTCGTGATCATCTCCGGCGACAGCGACTTTTCCCCACTGGTCAGCAAGCTGCGCGAGAACAACAAGCAGGTGATCGGGCTCGGCGTCAAAAACTCCTCGAGCGACCTGCTGATCGATAACTGCGACGAGTTCATCTACTACGACGATCTGGTGCGCGAGCAGCGCAACCAGAAGCACCCCGGCAAGGGCAAGAAGGGGAAGCCCGCGCCGGCCAAGCCCGCGCAGGACGGCGCGAAGCCCGCGGCCGCTGGGAGCGCGGAACCAACCCCGGCCGGCCGTCGCGAACCAGAGTCGGGCGAGGACCCAAAGCTCGAGGCGCTGGAGCTCGTGCTCGAGACCGTGGAAGCCCTGTTTCGGGAGCGCGACGCCAACCTCTGGGGCTCGATGGTCAAGCAGACCCTCAAGCGCAAACGCCCCATGTTCAACGAGACCTACCATGGCTACGGCAGCTTCAATCAGCTGCTCGAGGACGCGGAGTCGCGCGGCCTGTTGACGCTGCAGAAGGAGCCAAAGTCGGGTGGTTACGTAATCTTGGGCTTCGGCCCGCAGGCCTGATTGGCGGCTGCGGAAAGTGCAGGTCGAGACGGTTCGACCACCCATCTCGCCCTCGGCTCGTGATATCAGTTACGCCGCCTTCGGGCCGTTGAATGACCCCGCGCGAGCGCTCGTCCACGGGCCGAGCTCAGGGCCCATGCGCTCGCGCCCTGTCCCCGATGGGACTCGCTCGTTTGGAGGAATTGCCCATGCGTCGCCTGAATACGCTGCTCTCACTCGCTCTCCTGCTCGCGTCCGCGGGCCTCGCCGCGCGCGCCTCCGCGCAGGCGCAAACGTTCAAAGTCGATAGCAAGAGCAGCAGCATCCAGTTCGTTTCCGACGCCCCGCTCGAGAAGTTCACGGGGAAGAGCACGAACCTCAGCGGCGACATGACCGTGGACCCAAACGCGACGGGGTCGGCCAAGGGCGACGTCAAATGCGAGGTCGCCAGCATCAAGACCAATGTCGCGCTGCGCGATCAGCACCTGGCCGGGGAGAACTGGCTCGACGCCAAGAAGTATCCGCAAGCCCGCTTCGTCATCACGAAGGTCTCCGGGCCCGCCAAGTTGAACCCCAACGAAGTGACCGAGCTGACGGTCAACGGCAAGTTCACGCTGCATGGAGTCACGAAAGACGTCAGCACCAAGGCCAAGATCCGCTACACGCCGGGCGCGCAAGGAGCGCTTCACGTGTTGGCGAGCTTTACGGTGCATCTCGAGGACTACAAGGTTTCGATTCCCTCGATCGTCGCCCTCAAGGTTTCGCCGGATATCGTGATCAACGTCGACCTACGCGCGACGTCCGGCTGACCTGGCTGTGAGCGGACCCACAACCCGCAGCTATCCCTAATCATGTCATCGGTTTCGCCTGCTGGGCTCGCCTCACCCGGCCGTCGCAGGTGAAACCTTGGTGTCTTTTTTTGTCGGCACTTGTCGGCGCCCTCCAAAGAGCTCAGCATGAAAAAGCGCAAGTTAACGGCGCGCCCACGGGCAGCCGGAGACCGGGCGTGCGCTCGCAGGATGCAGAGGGGAGGGCTGTATGGTGCCGAACCGTCACTCTTGGCCGGACGTCGATGGCGCTCCGGTGAGTCCCGGCGATTGGGTCGAGGTGTTCTGCAGTTGGACGCGGCAGCCGAAGTTCGATGGCCGCCCGGTCCAAGTCGTCGATGTATTACAAGGCGGCGCGGGCAGCGTATTCCGCGTGCGCGATCCCGCGACCGACACGCCGTCGTACGTGATCGCGGATGGGCACGGTTACCGACGTGTGCCAGGCCCCGCGGAGCTGAACTGACGCTGCGACGCCGTCTCCTGCGCTGGAAGCGCGACTAAGAAAGAAGTCGCATCAGGGTTCTCGCAAAGCCTCATTCAGCGCTCTTCGCCGCTCGGCGTGACCTTGCGGATCCAGTTGGCGTAATCGCCGTCGTAGCCGGTGCGCGACCAGTGCGCGGCGATCTCGCCGAACACCTTCGAAAGCTGCGCAGGCGAGAGCGGGGCCGCGGCCTCGGCGGCGGCTAGCGCAGCCTCGGCGCGTTCGCGCGCGCTCGCGTGGATTTGTTCGTAGGAGCGCTCGAGCGGCTCTTCGCCTCGCAATCCGAGGTAGCTCTGCACGACCTGGACGCTCACCTCTTGCGAGTTCTTGCGGCTCTCTTTGATGTTGCCCTTGCCGGTCAGCACGTTGCCGAGCCCGAACACGTTCGGCAATCCGCGCACGCGCCCCGTGTTCCAATCCTCGAAGTCGATGAGCTCACCCTTCATCGGCAGGCCAGGGAGCGGTACAGGAACCGAGCCGATCGAGCTCACGACGAAGCTCGAGCGTACATCGACCGTGTCGCCCGGGAGCGCTACCAGCTTGCCATCGACCGTCTTCGTGCGCTGAAAGCGCAGACCGACCATGCGCTCGCCCTCGACGATCGGCTCGAGCGGCGCCAAGTTCGGCTGAAAGCGTACGAGGTACTTCTCGATCACCTTGTCCATCAGCTTCGCCCGCACTTGCCCGGTCTTCTCGAGCTGTTGCGCGGTGGCGTTGTCGGGCGGCGAAGCGAGCGGCATGGCGGTCTTCTCGCGCCGGTAATAGAGCGTCACGCCGCGCAGGCCGAGCTGCTCGCCGAGGCCGTGCTTGGCGAGCAGTGGGGGGATGCCGGTGTGCTCCAGCTCGAGCGTGGTGACGTGCAGGCCGCGCGCGCCGAGGGCGCGCTTGTAGAGTTCGAAGTTGATGATCTTGACCACGTCGATCGAGGCCAGACCTCCGCCTACGACCAGCGCGTCTTCTTGGATGTCGAACGCAGGGCCGTCGTAGCCGTCCTCGTGGCGGTGGTTGTACCAGTAGACGAGCGCGTTCTGGTAGATCAGCCCGCGTCCGAGGAAGGCATCGGCGCCAGGGAACAAGGGGCGGTCGCGCCAGGCGCCGCTCGCCAGCAAGACGGCGTTCGCGCCCCAGCCGCGCGTGAGCTGGTCGAGCGCGACGTCCTGGCCCAGCTTGGTTCGGGGCAGAAAGTAGATGCCGGGGCGGCGCAGGTTGTCGCCGATTTGCTCGTATTCCTTGCGCCGTAGCTTTTCGTGCCAGCGCGGCAGCCCGTCTTCGATTTTGCCGAAAGGGCGGTCGTTCTGCTCGATCACCACAGCCAGGATGCCCCGTTGCGCGCAGATGGCGGCGGCCTCGGAGCCGGCGACCGCGCCGCCTACGACGACCACGAGGTGCCGGGACTCGTTCGGAACGGTGAGCGCGTTTGCCATAACCCTTCGGTACCTTAGGCCGCTTCGGCCCACAACCGCGAACGCCCCGCGCCTCGCCCCTGATAGCCAGCCGTTCGCCCGCCGCTTACGCCCGCTCGCCCCAAACGGCGACCGGCTCCCGGTGTCGGCTGGTATGCCCACCACGGACGCGAGCGCCACACCTCCGCGGCATCGAGCGCCTAGCCCCGGGCGCTCTGACGGACAGCGCGGGGTCGCGCGAGCCAGACAGAAAGGCTTTCTTATGGAACGGACGAGGGATATCGGAATCAGCGGTTTCGCCCTGTACGCGCCTCCATGGAAGGTATCGCTCGAACGCTGGTGCGAATGGACCGGCAACGCGTGGGACAAGGTCTCGGCGGTGGTCGGTGAGAGCTTCCGGCAGCCCGGCTCGCACGAGAGCATTTATACGATGGCTGCCAACGCGGCCCTGCGCCTGATCGATCAGTACGAGATCGATCCGAGCGAGATCGGCTACTTCGCGTTCGGGACCGAGTCGAGCACGGATAACGCGGCGGGCGCGGTGATCGTGCGCGGCATGCTCGACCGCGCGCTCGCGGCGCGCGGCCAGCCGCGCATCGCGCGTGCCTGCGAGGTGCCGGAGATCAAGCACGCCTGCCTCGGCGGCGTGTACGCGATGAAGGGCGCGCTGCGCTACCTCGCGACCGACGGGCGCGGCAAGAAGGCGATCGTCGTGTGCGGCGACATCGCCGAATACGAGCGTGGTTCGAGCGGCGAGCAGACGCAGGGTGCGGGCACGGTCGCGATCTTGCTCGAAGAGAATCCGAAGCTCTGCCGCGTGGACCTGGCGCACGCCGGCTGCTCGTCTGATTTCCGCGGCGTCGACTTCCGCAAGCCCGTGGCGCGCCACTTCGCGATCGACTACGCGCCGAATACGGATCGCTACGCCGACTTCCCCGTGTTCAACGGCAAGTACTCGACCTTTTGCTACCTCGACGCGGTCACGCACGCGGCGCGCGCGATGTTCGAGCGGCTCGGGGTGGAGCCGCGGCGCTTCTACGAAGAAGTGGGGGCGATCTTCATGCATCGGCCTTTCCACTGGATGCCGGTCAGCGGCATGACGGCGCTGTACGTGTGGGGCCTCGCGGACAGCGAGGAGGGCCGGCGTGAGCTGGCCGCGCTCGCAGATCAGGCGCGGGTGCCCTTGAGCGCGGTGCTGGAAGAAATCCAAGAGAGCCGCGATCTGTTCGAGGGGGCGCTGACGCGCGGCATCGACGCCGAGCCCTATCCGAATGCGGCGGCCGTGGTGAAGGCGGCGCGCAACGCGAACGGCTTGAAAACGATCCTGCGCGACAAGCTTCGGCTCGGTTCCGCCAAGATGCGCGACCTCGGCAATCTCTACACAGCGGCGCTGCCGGCGTGGCTCGCGGCTGGGTTCGAGCATGCGCTGGAGGAAGGGGTCGAGCTCGCGGGGCAGACCTGGCTCGCGATCGGCTACGGCAGCGGCGACGCGGCGGAGGCGATCCCGCTCTCGGTCGCGGCGAATTGGCGCGAAGCCGCGGGCAAGATCGGCTTTGCGCGCGCGCTCGCGGGCGCGGTCGAGCTGACCCGCGAACAGTACGAACGGCGTCACGACGGGGTGGAGGTGGAGCTGCCCTACGTCCCGAGCGACGAATTCGTGGTCGAGCGCGTGGGCCAGCGGGTCGTAGGCGACTTCCAGGACGTGGGCGTCGAATATTACCGCTACGTGCCGGAGCTCGCCGACGTGGAGCGTGCCGCGGAGTGAAGGCCGCCGCAGCGGCGAGCTCGTGAGGGCACGCGACGGACTTGCGGATGCGGGCGTGGCGCGCCAGAAGCACGCGCCATGACCATTCAACTTCGAGCGCCCGTACACGGGAAAGCCTTCGTGACGGGCGCGAGCGGTTTCATCGGCGGGCACCTGCGCGACGCGCTGATGGCGGCCGGCGCCGAGGTGATCTCGCTGGTGCGTGCGGTCTCGCCGGTGAACGCGAAGGGGCGCTCGATCGCCGTGGACTACGATGACCCGGCGCCGCTCAAGCGAGTGATGGCGGAGGAGCGTCCGGACTACGTCTTCCACGTGGCGGGTGCGACCAAGGGCGTCACTTATGAAGACTATCGGCGCGGGAACACGGTGCCGACCGTGAATCTGATCGAGGCGCTGGCGCAGGCGCACCCGGGAGTGAAGCGCTTCGTGTTCGTCTCGTCGCTCACGGCCTACGGGCCGAGCAATCTGGGGCCGCCCAAGCGCGAGAGCGACGAGCGCGCGCCGGTCGAGCACTATGGTCGCAGCAAGCTCGAAGCGGAGCAGGCGGTCGAGAGCTACGGCGATAGGCTGGCGTGGACGGTGGTGCGTCCGAGCGCCGTGTACGGCCCGGCCGAGGTCGACATGTTCACCTTGTTTCGTGCGGCTGCGCGCGGGATCAACCTGTTTTACGGCAACCGAGAGAAGCGTTTCTCGGCGGTGTATGTCGACGATCTGGTGCGCGCCATCGTCGACGCGACGCTCTCGGAGCGCACGCGCGGGCGCGGCTACTTCATCTGCGACGGGGTGCCCTACACGTGGCGAGAGGTGCAGGAGCACATCGTCAACGCCGTGGGCAAGCGCGCTCTGGACCTGAATCTGCCCTCGTTTTTCGTCTCCGCGGCCGGCGTGGCGGGAGAGCTGTTGACGGCGATCGACCGCAAGCCGCGGGTGCTGAACCGGCAGAAGGCGCTCATGGGCGCTCAGCTCGCCTGGCTCTGCACGCACGAAGCTGCGCGCGCCGACTTCGGCTACCGGCCCGAGGTGTCGATGGCCGAGGGCACGCGCCGCGCTTACGAGTGGTACGTCGCCAACGGCTGGCTCTGAACGCGAGCTGCAGCCCCTGCACGTGGACGGATAGCGTCTTCGCTCAGGGCAGGCAGCGCGCGCCGTCGCACCGCAACGAGTCGGCACAGTCGCTCGCGCGCTGACAGCTGGCAGCCGCGCACGAATCGCGCGCGAGGGCTCGGTCGTAGTGGAGCGTCAGCGGGTTCGCCGCGCTCACGCGCGCGACCAGCGCCGCGCCGTATAGCTCGAAGGGCGCCTGGGTCACCACGAGCTCGGAGCTCGGCGCATACAGGCTGCCCGCGATGCGGGCGTTTGCGCCGAAGTTGAGGGTGCCGCCGCCGAAGTGCAGGCGCACGCGCGCCGGCGCGTCGGGCGTGCCGATCTGGACCGGGCCGAGCGCCGACATGTCGTGCGCGACGAACAGGTCGAACTCGGCGCCGTCCGCGAGCGTCACGCTGAACCCACCGCTCGGCTCGAGCACGATCCGGTCTTCGACGTAGAGCGCCACGCGGCCCGCGATGTGCAGGGCAATCGGCCGCGCGCCATAGATGTCGGTGAGCGGGATCGACTGCGGCGCACCGCCGAGCGCG
>CAZYWR010000632.1:0-6494 GCA_964651185.1 uncultured Polyangiales bacterium | reverse complement strand
CCGTCACCACCACCTCGATCTTGCCGGCGTCCACGCTGAAGCGCCGCGCGCGGTTTTTGGCCACGTGGAAGCGGGCGCTCCCGCGATCGAGCCGCACCTGGACGGCCTCCGACGAGCTGCGCAGGAGCTTGACTTCCGAGCGCGGCTCCACCTTGATGCGCGTGCCCTCGGCCAGCGTCATCTCGACAGGGGAATCGTCGCTCGCGACGACCGAACCCTCCCAGACCGATTCGTTGCTCGAGCGCGACTCGCGGGGCCACCAGACCATCCCGATGGTGCACGCCGCCACCATGATCACGACCGCCGGCAGCGCTTGCGCCGAGCGCCGTCGCGGCACGGGACCTCGTTCGGCGATGCGTGCCCACTGCGCATCGATGCGCCCCTTGCCCAGCTCCGGCGTCACGAACGCCGCGTATTTGATGGGCTCGGTCATAGCGCCTCCTCACCTTCGGCCGCGGACAAGACCCGCTCGGCCGACTGGATGCGCCGTTTGATGGTGGACAACGAGATACCCATGGTCTGCGCCGCCTCTGGCAAGCTCATTCCCTCGACCCTGTGCAGGACCAATGCCGTCCGCGCCTCGTGATGCATCTCATCCAGCGAGGCGTAGAGGCGTGACAGGTCGGCCCGCACATCCGGCGGGGCATCGCGCGAAAGGATCGAGTCAGCGTCGATCGGCGTCGCGCGACGCAGACCGAGGCGGTTCAAGAGCGAGCGCTTACGCAGCCGCTTGCTGGCGGTGCGCACGACGATCGAACCGAGCCAGGAGGCAAACGCCTGGGGGTTGTCGAGTCGGTCTAAGTTCCTAAGCGCTTCGAGAAAGCTGTCCTGTACGAGGTCGTCCACATCGCCGTCCCGGCCCATGATGCGAAACGCGAGGCCGTTCACCATACGTGCGTAGCGCCGGAAAAGCGCCTCTTGCGCCCACATTTCCCCAGCTCGGGCCGCCACCACCAACGCCGCGTCGGTCGGACCCTGGCTGGTTCCAGGAACACTCTTGAGCGCTCGCACCACCGGATGTTTGTACCTCTGGGCGGCTGGGTCGGTCCACGGATCGATCAGATCCATGAATCGTCGCGAAGTGCCGGGCGTTCCCCGTGGCTCGACGGAGGGACGCCACCGCACTGCGTCACGCTCGTCAACCTACGAGGATCTGCGCTTTTGCGGACTCCGGCGCAAGCGAACGCCGATTTAATGCGCAGGTGTATGTACGAGCTCGAGGTCGCAGTTCAGCTCGTCACACAGATGTTCGAGCTCCGCGCGCCAGGCGCGCAGCGGCACGGATGCCGGCACGGTAATCAGGAGCTCCATGCTGAACAGGGGCGCGCCGGTCTGCGGGCGCGGCTGGGAGCGCGTCGTGAGCTCTTCTACGTTGATGCCATGGCGTTGCAGGAGATCCGTGATGCGGTGTACCAGGCCCGGCTGATCCATCGCGTAGGTACACAGACGGTAGGGTACGCCGACAGTGGTCGGTGCCTTCGGCTCGCTGGGCTCGCTGCCTCGAAAGCTCACAGTCAGGCCGAGCTCGTCGGCCACCCGGGCGAGCGCGTGCTGGACGCGCTCGACGCTGGCCGCGGGGACCTCGGCCAGAAGGATGAGCGCGAACTGCCCTCGCAGGTTGACCATCCGCGAGTCGGCCAGGTTCGCGGACGCCTCATAGAGCGGGGCGGTGAGCCGACCGACCAGGCCCGGGCGATCGGGGCCGACGGCAGTGATGACGAGCTCCTGCATGCCTGTCTCCTTTTTCTGGCCCTGCGCCCGGGTCCGTGCCCGGCAACGGCCGAGCGCGGGGGCTGGGGAGGCGGGGCCGAAGTCTCGGCTGTGGAAGTTCTAATCGCCCCGCCGGAGCGCGTCCTCGAGCCAGTGCGCGATCGGCGCCTGCTCTTCGTCGCGCGCCGCCAGGCGTTCGATCGGCGTCCACGAATGATCCACTTCCAGGCGATAGCTGCCCAGGAAGTGGTGCGGCGGCTTCCCTCGCCAGTCGTTCGGCGACAGCACGGACCAGTAGCGCTGCGCTTCGGAGCGCTCGTACAGATGATAGATCTTGCCCGGCAGGCGTCGGAACCGCGCCTCGGCGCGGTGGAGGTCTGCGTCTTCGCGCGCGCGCCGCAGCACCTCCTCCGCTTGCTCGCGCAGCGCGCGCATCTGCGCGGCGATCACGTCGAGCTTCGCGTGCGCGGTGGAAGCGATCCACTGCTCTGCGCGTTCAATCTCGCGTGCGGCGTCGACCAACGAGATCGGCGCCGAGAGCCGGCTCAGCGGGTAGGGCGCCTCCCGGCTCGGGCCGCGGTACGGAGTCCGACCAGCGCGCTCATCATCACTCATCCGCTCAGCAATTTAGCAGCCCATGCGCTGCCTGTCGCACCTGGCCGGGCAAGTTGCGTTCCCCCCGAGGGTGCTTAGAGTGACCCCATGTATTTCGACCCGCTGTACTTTCTGTTCCTGGCGCCTGGGCTGCTGTTGAGCCTGTGGGCGACCTTCAAGGTCAAGTCGACCTTCCGCCATTACAGCGAGGTGCCCGCGGCCAGCGGCCTTTCCGGCGCGCAGGCGGCGGCCGAGCTCATGCGGCGGCGCGGCATCCGCGACGTCAGCGTCGAGGAGGTGCAAGGCTTCCTCTCCGATCACTACGACCCGGCGCACAAGGTTCTGCGCCTCTCGTCCGATGTCTATCGCGGGCGCTCGCTCGCGTCCTTGGGCGTGGCCGCGCACGAGGCGGGCCACGCGATTCAGCACGCGACCGGCTACGGGCCGCTGAAGTTCCGCTCGTGGGTGGTGAAGCCGGCGCAGTTCGGCTCGAACTTCGGCGCCATCCTGTGCGCCATCGGCCTGGCCATGGCCTCGACCAAGATGGTCTGGGCGGGGGTCGTGTTGTTCAGCGCCTTCGTGCTGTTCACGCTGGTGACGTTGCCGGTCGAGTTCAACGCCAGCAACCGTGCGGTCGCGGTGCTCGAGCAAGAGGGCATGATCTCGCGCTCCGAGCTCGACGGCACGCGCGCCGTGCTCAACGCCGCCGCCCTGACGTACGTGGCGGGCGCGGTCAGCGCCATCATGCAGCTGCTCTACTTCTTGGTGCGCTCCGGCATCCTCGGCGGCCGCGACGAAGACTGAGCGGGAGTATGCGCCGGCCGCGCGGCAACCGGGCTCCTCAGTGCACGATGGTGCAGTAGTCCGGGTAGCCGAAGGGCAGGCTGGTCTCGTAGGAGCTCGGGCGAACGCCAAACGGGTGGTCCTTGAGAAACTGCCACGCCATGCCGCCTACGCCCGCGCGCGTCACGAACCAGGCGATGGCGTGGTCGCCGCCATCGTCGCAGTCGATGGCGTAGCCGCCCGCGCCCGTGCCCGCGTCCTCGACCGCGTGCGTGCCGTCGTAGAAGTCGAGCACGAGCCAGTCGCTGCCTTCGGCCCCGTGCGCGCCGAGCACCGAGGGGATGTTGCTCGGGTCCGAGAAAAACGTGCTGCCAGGGATGAGCCCGCCAAGCGACGGTCCGCCCGAATAAACCACCGCGCTCGCCAGATAGCCCGAGCGCGCGAACACCATCGCGCCCGTCTGCAGCCCGCCCGCGCTGTAGCCGGAGGAGTAGATGCGCGTGGGATCGACCAAGCCGGCTTGGATGCCACAGGCGAGGATCTGGTCCGCCGCATCGAAGTCGCCGGTGAACCACCAGAGGTCGCCGGTGTTGTCGCCGAGGTTGCTGCTCTCCTCGAAGGAGGCGACGATGCCGCCCGTCAACTTGACCTCGAGCGTCGCGCCGGGCAGCCCGATCTCGACCTCGCTCGAGTCCGTCCCAGTGCCGTGCCAATAAAAGACCATGGGTCCAGGTCCCGCGCCCACGGTGAGGGAGACCGTGGCGCCCCCAACGTTGACGTAGCCGTCGACCAGGTCGGGGCAGGGTCCGTTCACCTGGGGCAGGGCGAAATCGGAGGGCCCCGTGCTCCCCAATCCCGGCCAACCCGAGCTGTCTGCGCTCGAGCCCGTCTCGTCACTCGAGCCCTCGCTGTCGCTCGCGCCCGCATTGCCGGTCAGATCATCCCAGAGATCGGGCAGCGGCTTCGGAATGGCGTCGGAGCCCTGCTTCGCGCTCGCGTTCGTACGGTCCGACTCGTCCGCGTTGCCGGGATCGCTGCAGCCGGCTCCGAGCGCACAGGTCAGCAGCACCAGCGCAGCGTTTGGGACCGTCGCAGAGCAAACAAGGAGGGGTCGAGCATTGCCTCGACGCCAAGCGAAAAAGCTCATGATTTCCCCATCGGATGTGACCGAGCCCACGCTCGATCGCGGCCTGGGCGCCACGCTCGCAAACGTACTGGAAACAATCAAGTGACCCAGGACGCCAAAGTTCCGCGCGGTAGCAGATGCTCGGAACCTCCCGGGCCGAGTGCGTCACGCCCGCGGTGGGATGCGACCTCGCAGGCTACTTCGAGGGCGCGCGCCTGCTGCGCGAGCCTGCTTCAGCACCGGCGGCGCGCGCGCTGAGCGCGATCTCGAGCCCTTCGTACGCAGCGCGGCTCGCCGGGAAGAGCTTCTTCGTGCGCTCAACTTTGTCGGCGACGTCGCGATCGGTCTGATCTGGATCGTGATGGAACAGCAAGAGCTCGCCGACGCCTGCCTCGCGCGCCAGCGCCGCGCCGACCTCGAACGTAGAGTGGCCCCAGCCGATGCGCGGAACGCCGTCCTTGCGACCCTGGTACTCCTCCGGCGTGTACATGCAGTCGTAGATCAACACGTCCGCGCCGCGCGCGAGCTCGACGATCGCGGCCGGCTGGTGATCCCGCTCCGGCTCATGATCGGTCATGTACACGATCGCGCGGCCGGCATGCTCGACGCGGTACGCGAGTACGCCGCCTGGATGGTGGCCGGCCGCGCAGCGGACGCGTGTGCCCGTTCCAAGCTCGACGACGTCGCCGGCGTCGAGATCGTGAAAGCGCAAAGTCGCAGGTAGCTGCTCGAGCCGTACGGGAAAGCTGGGGCTCTCCATTTGGCCGACCATCACGCTCTCCACCCGTCCGGCGACCTGCGCGCCCCCGTACATATGGATGGTGTTGCCGGGGACGAATGCGGGGCCGAAGAAGGGAAAGCCCTGGATGTGGTCCCAGTGCATGTGGCTGAAGAAGAGGTGCACGGTGAGCGGCATTTGGCCGACCAGCGACTTGCCGAGCATCCGCAGGCCCGTGCCGCCGTCGAACACGAGCAGCTCGTCTCCGCAGCGCACCTCCACACAGCTGGTGTTCCCGCCGATGCCGGACGTGTGCTCGCCGGGCACCGGCACACTGCCTCGCACGCCCCAGAACTTGACGCGGATTGCGGCCACCCAGCCTCCCGAATGAGCCTGCCACGTTCACGGTACAGGGCGAGCTGGGCCGGCGTCAAACGAACGCTCCCGGTGTCCGCGGCCCGGAAAGTGGCATCGGACCCCAGGACCCGCGCCGGAACGTCGGCCTGCGCGCGGCGCCGTGGGTCCGCCTTTGGCGGCGACGGCGCGGCGTTCGTCAGCCGATCTTGTGGTCAGCCAAGCAGCGTTCGAGCAACGCCAGGCGATCCGGATCCATGGCCAGGAACTCGAGGCCCGCTTCGTAGCGTGCCTCGCCTCCGGCGAGCTCGCGCACCCAGGCGACGCGCACGTCGAGCGCAAGCGAATCGCCCTCGGGCAGGAACAGCTCGATCTCGAGCCGCGTGCCGACGCTCAGGGCATCATCGGTGTAGACCTTGATGCCGCCGCGGCTGAGATCGCGCGCCGGCTTGCGCGGTCCGAGCAGGCGGGCGGGACGGTAGAGCAGCGGCAGGTCGAGTCGCGGAAAGCGCCGCCGGTCGTCCGTGCTCATGGGCCGACTATACCGCCGACCAGTCGGGCGGTTGCCGCAGGAGCGCCTCGGTGCTCGCCGCATCCACAGGGGGCGAGAACAGGAAGCCTTGCCCTCGGGTACAGCCGAGCGCGAGCAAACGCTCGAGCTGCTCGCGCGTCTCGATGCCTTCCGCCACCACCGACAGCCCGAGCGTCTTGGCGAGGGTCAAGATCGTACGCACGACCTCCGCCCGGCCTTGCGGGTCGGTCAGGCTGCGCACGAACGAGATATCGATTTTGAGGCTGTCGACGCGGAAACGGTGCAGGTAGCTGAGCGACGAGTAGCCCGTACCACAGTCGTCCATGCACACGTGGTTGCGGCGACCGCGTAGCGCTGCCAACAGCCGTTCTCCTTTTTCGGACTCCTCCATGATCACGGACTCCGTGATCTCGATCGTGAGCTGCTCGGGCGGCAGTCCACTTTCGGCGAGCGCGCGATCCACGCGCTCGAGCAGGCCGGGGTCCTGCTGCAGCTGGCGCACCGACATGTTCACGTGGATCGAAAGCGGCGGGTGCTCGGGGAAGAGCTCGGAGAGCCGGCGCGTGTGCTGCGCCGCTTCTTTCAGCACCCAAGCGCCGATCTCCGCGATCAGGCCCGTCTCTTCGGCGAGCGGGATGAAGCGAATGGGCGCGACCTGGCCGAGGCTCGGATGGCGC
>CAZYWR010000631.1:0-3756 GCA_964651185.1 uncultured Polyangiales bacterium | reverse complement strand
CCGTGGAGTGAGCCGCGACTGTTGCAGTGCGCCATCGCCACGCGCACACCGAGCTGCACTGCGTGCTCGCGTTCGCGCAGCCAAATTGGCTCCCAGGGTGCGGTCAACGGGCTCTTGCGCGGATTGGGCACAAAGCCCTCTGGGACTTCTGCGATCATGTCGATCGACTAGACCGATCGGTCTAGTTGGTCAAGCAGACAGGTGGGATCGGCGTCAGCGCCTTGGATTGCGTCGGCACGGAGCGCTTTGGGGGGGTGCGTCGCGAGGCCGCCGGTGCGTCGCCGCTGCGCGGGCTCGCGTGAGTTGCGCGCTCATGCTGCTTGCGTTAGACCGCACGCACCTGGCTCTTCCTTGTTGGCCTCTCGCCACAGGCAGATGAAGCCGATCGATGCCGCGCGCTCCCCTCGCCATTGCGCGTTTTCACGCCACCCGCAGCCTCGGCCACGGCGCGACGAGCCGCGTGTTCGAGGTGGAAGATCACACGAACGGGGGCCGCTTCGCGCTCAAGCAACTGCGGCATGAGCGCCTGTCGGCCGAGCGCATCGCGCGCTTCAAAGATGAGTTTCGCGCGCTGGAGCATATCTCCCATCCCAACGTCGCCAAGGTGTACGAGCTGCTCGCGGAGGATGACGGGGTCTATCTGCTGATGGAGCTGGTGGAGGGAGTCGATTTCATCAGCTACGTCCGGCCGAGCGCGTACGGCTCCTACGCTCGCGCGCCGATCACCGAGACCGGGGCCGAGCGCCGCGCGGAGCATGCGCTTCCGGAAGGGAGCGAGGACGCGCCCGTGGACATCGAACGTCTGCGCGCTGCCCTGGCGCAGCTCGCTCGCGGGCTGCGGGCCCTGCACGCGTCGGGCAGCATTCACTGCGATATCAAGCCCGAGAATGTCCTCGTCACCCACGACGGACGCGTGGTGATCGTCGACTTTGATCTATTGACCGAGGCCGTTCACGACGCGCGTTGCCGGGGCACGCCCGCGTTCATGGCCCCTGAACAGTTCGCGGGCACATACACGGAGGCGACCGATTGGTATGCGGTCGGGATGCTGCTGTATGCAGCGCTGTGCGATGGATTCTCGGTCGAGGGATCGCCTGAATCGATCGCCCAGAGCAGACGCGTGCAGCGTCCGACGGATCCCCGTCTTCAGCGCGCGGGCCTCCCGGACGATCTGGTCGAGCTCGCGCTCTGGTTGTTGGAGCCGGACCCCGCACGCCGCCCCCGAGGCGAGGTCATCGCGCGGATCCTCGGCGTGGACCAGAGCCTCGCCGAGTTCCAGAGCTTCGATCCGCCGTTCATCGGGCGTACGCGCGAGCTCGACTGCCTGCACGCCGCCTTCACGGACGCGCAGCGCGGACCCGCGCGCATGGTTCATGTGCACGGCGAGTCAGGCATCGGCAAGACCTCGCTCATCCGCTGCTTTGCCCGGGAAGTCGAAGCGCGCGGAGGCATCGTCTTTCGCGGCGCTTGCTACCGCGACGCCTCCGTGCCGTACAAGGCGCTCGACACGATCATGGACCGCATCGCGGTGAACGTGCCGCGTCTCGACGTGTCGCTCGAGGGCTCCGATCGCGCGGCGCTGGCGTTGATGTTTCCCGTCTTTCGTGGGCTGCCGCGCGAGGACGCGGAGCCGGCCCTCGCAGAGCGAGATCCGTTGCTGATCCGCGCACGCGCCGTGATGGCCTTCCGAGAGCTGCTGTCGCAGCTCGCCGAACGACGAGGCATCGTCCTGTGCATCGACGACATGCAGTGGACCGATCTCGAGAGCATCGAGCTCCTCGCAAACCTGATGCATGCGCCCGCGCCGCAAGGCGTGCTGCTCGTGCTCAGCTATCGCTCGAGCCCCGAAGGCTGGGGGCCGCGCGTGCAGGTCGTGCGGCGGGACCTGCCGCGACACCAGGATCTTACGCTCAGTCCGCTCGACGCGCAGGCCGTGCGGGCGCTGGTCGAGGCGAGAGCCGCCGTCGACCAGGATGAGCTCGAGGCGATCTTACGGGAGAGCGCGGGCAACCCGTTCTTCGTAGGCGAGCTCGCGCGGGCGCGCACAGCCGCTCGTGGCCAGAGCGCGATCTCGCTCGGCGCCGTGCTGTCATCGCGGATGAACGCGCTCGCGCCCAGGTATCGCCCTTATCTCGAGCTCGTCTCGGCGTCGGGCCGGCCGGTGGACGAGCGCGTGCTGCGGCGCGCGCTCGGGATCGCGCAGGAGGCTCTGCTCGAGACACGACGCGTATTGGTCGCGGAATCGCTCGTGCGCATCGCGGAGGAGGAGGAGGGCTGCCCGATCGAGCCGTACCACGACCGGATCCGGGAGCACGTCCTGCATGAGCTGGCGCCCGAACGCTTGCGCGCGAGCCACAGATCGCTGGCCGAAGCGTACCGAGCCGAAGGCACCGACGATCCAGAGATCCTGGCCGTCCACTATCAGGCAGCAGACGACCGTGAGCACGCGCTCGCCTATACCGAACGAGCAGGGGACGCGGCGATGGTCGCGCTCGCGTTTGGTCGCGCCGCGGATCTCTACGATACGGCGCTCCGGCTGCACAGCGGGGGCGCTCGATCGTCTCTGCTCGTCAAGCACGCGAAAGCCCTATCGCACGCGGGACGCGCCGCCGAGGCCTCATGCGGCATCGTGGCCGCGCTCGCTGAGCTTCCGAACGACCTCGAGCTGCGGCTGTGGGCCGGAGAGGAGTGCGTCAAGGCCGGTCAGATCGAACGTGGCGTCGGCTTTCTCGCCGAGGTCGCCGAGAAGATCGGTTGGCCGATGCCGAAGAGCTCGGGATGGGCCCTGCTGTCGCTGCTCTGGTACGAGCTCAAGCTCCGGCGCTTCCCCCTGCAAATCCCGGAGACGCGCGCAGTCAGCGCGCAAGACCAGCAGCGTCTGACTACTTGCATCACGATTGCACGTCAGCTGATCCTGGTGAACCCGCTGCTCGGAGCGGTGTCTCAGCACCGACATCTGCAGATGGCGCTGAGCGCGGGATCGCGGATCGACATCGTGCATGCGCTCGCGATCGAGTCTGGGTTCTCTGCCATGCTGTCTCTGATCGTCGATGACGCGACTCGAGCAGAGGAGTTTTGCCGGATCGCTCATGAACTTTCGCGGCCGTGCGACGGACCCTTCACGCGCGGACTGCTGCGCTCCGCGCAAGGCTTGATCGCGCTGGGAACGGGACGTCTGCGCGTGGCTCGAGCGGCCCAGGAGGAAGCTGCGGAGATCTACCGCAGCAAGCAGGACGTGAACCATCGCTGGGAGATCGCCTTCTGTCAGAATTTGATCATGGGCCTCCTTTCGATCGACGGCGACTTCCCCGCCATGCGCCGGCGCATGCAGACGTATCGGCTGGAGGCCGCCGGCTACCCGGTTCTCGAGACCATGCAAGCGCTCTGGTGTGGAGCCCGGCTCGCGCTGTGCGACGACGATCCGATCGAAGCACGGCGCATCGTCGCGGCCGCGATGGCGCCCTGGCCGGCGGCTCCCTGGCGAATGCAGCACCTTACCGCGCTTCTGGTCATCGGAGACATCGGCCTCTACGAGGGTGACTATCGAGCCTCCTGGCAGCACCTGAAGTCGGCGTGGAAAAAATCTCGGAACGCCGGCCTCCACCTGATGCGCAGCTACTTTGCGCTGGCGCTCGCCCTGCGAGCTCGGCTCGCGCTCGCCAATGGTCTGTCCCGCGAAGCAGGGCGAAGCATTCGCGCGCTCGCCCGCCGTCCTGAGGCTGGCGCCAAGGGGCTGGCGAATGTACTCAAGGCGTG
>CAZYWR010000630.1:0-2768 GCA_964651185.1 uncultured Polyangiales bacterium | reverse complement strand
GGGCGGCGTCGACACCTCGGCGGCGCTGATGAAGCGCGCCGACGACGCGCTCTACGCGGCCAAACGCAGCGGTCGGAACTGCGTGCGCATAGGGTAAGCTTCCTCGGCCTTGCGCGTACAACCCAGCGAGGTGCCGGCCATGACCATCTCCGACGAGCATCACCTCTTGAAGGCGGACCCAGACGGAGCGGCAGCCGCGCTCGGCGTGTACGTCGAGCGCGAGCAGCACGTCGACGAGCGCGGCCGGCGCGTGCGCACGCTGCGGGTCACTTTGTCGCGCCCGAGCGGCGTGTGCGCGCGTTTCGTGCGCGAGAATGCCCTGCGGCGCGCCGAGAAGCTGTTCGTGGACGAGGTCGAGGTGGGCTCGGCCTGGTTCGACGACCTGATCTTCGTGATCACCTCGACGCGCGCCGAGACGGCGCGTTTCCTGGCCGCCCCGCGCGTGCAGCAAGCGTTGATCTTGCTGGTCGATGAAGACCGTAGCGTGAAGGTGGACGGCGATCAGCTGGAGCTGACCGACGAAGATACGAACGATGACGGCCGCGACGCGCTGGCCGAGCTCCTGGCCGTGGCCAAACATCTCACGCCGCCGGCGTGAGCCGCAGGCACGACGCGGGTCCGCGGCGCGCGCCGGACGCTCGCGGACTTGGCGTGCGCGGCAGGCTCGTGCATGTTGGTGGCCGATGCACAGCTCTGTTCGTTTGGGGTGGCTCGCCGCGGCCGCACTGGTCGCGGGCGCCGTGGCCTGCGGTGACGACGCGACGCGCGACGATCTGCTCGACGCTTCGGGAAGCCGCCTCGACGGCTCGATCGATGGGGGGCCGCGCGAGGCCAGCGTGTTCGACGCATGGATCGTGGGCCCCGACGGCAGCCTTACGTGCCCGCCGCCCGAGGAAATGACGGTGCCGCTCACGCCGCCTTTCGTGCACATCACGGGGCCGATCGACTATCCGGATCCGCCGCCCGCGGGCGGCAACCACAACCCAAGCTGGGGCGCCTGGGGCGTGCACGACCGCGAGCGCGCGGACGAGCTCTGGGTGCACAACCTCGAACACGGCGGCGTCGTGTATCTCTACAATTGCCCGGACGGCTGCCCGGACGAGATCGAGACGATGGCGGAGTTCGTGTTCGGGCAGACCCAGGCGCTGCTCACGCCTTACAGCGAGCTGCCGACCCGCTTCGGGGTGGTCGCGTGGGGCGTTCGCCTGCTCACCAACTGCTTCGACGAGGCGACGTTCCGGCGCTTCTACGTGGAGCACGTCAACATGGGGCCGGAAAAGATCGCCTCCCCGCCCAGCGCGGACTGCTTGTGATCGCGGGTCGCGCACGCGGGGTCACCTGATGGCGGTGATGAAGCGATCGGGAGCGTGCGCGCGCGTCCTCCGTTTGCACGGGCGCGGCTTGGTCTGGAGCGCTGTGTTGCTGTCGGTGGGGACGGCCTCGGCGTTCGCGGCCGGGGCTTGGGAGGTCGGCTGGCAACCCGTGCTGACGCTGTGGGGCGGCGATCGGGACGAGGTGGTGCACACGTTGCGCCAGGTGACGCGCGCGTTCGGCGTCGCGCTGCACCACACCGAGATCGACGGCGCGACCCAGCAGTTCATGGACGACACGCTCGAAGATCTGCACGACTTCAACCTGCACGACTTTTACGAGCGCCTGCCGCGTCACAACGGCGCGTACCGCGAGCTCTGGGTGCGCGGCGATCTGCGCGGCGACAAGTACCTCGTGCGCCAGAGCGGCGACGCGAGCGCGGAGCGCGTGAGCCTCGTGGGCCCGCGCCGGGAGCTCGCGGCGAGCTCGGTCACGCTGCGTGCCAAGCAGGTCCACAACCGCGAGCGCCGGGAGCTTTACTTTCTCGGCTATCGCCTCGGTTTGGGGCTCGGGCCGCTGCGCTGGGAGCGCGTGGCGAGCGCAGCGAGCGAGTGGACACGTCTCCTGGCGACCGGCGATGCGCTCGCAGCGCGCACGTCCAAGATCGAGGCGACGAGCGGCGCGCGCGACCAGGTACGAGCCACGCATCCTGGGCTCGGCGAAGAAGACGTAGCGGTGCTCTCCGTGCTCTACGACGCCTTCCCCGCGTTTTGCGCGACCTTCGCGCGCCTCGGCCGCGTCGAAGACGTTCGCACCGTGTGGCGCGAGCGCGACTATCAGCGCGTGCACGTCGCGCTGCGCGCGCTTCCCGCGCGCTTCGCCGAGCATTACCCCAACCTGGCGCGGCACCTCCACAAGCTCGGGCATATCGCGCGCATGGACATGCGCTGGCTCGATCGGCGAGGTCGCACGCTCGCGCGCATCCAATCGGACAGCGAGGCGCTCACGATTTCGGCGCTCCTTTACGTGAAGGACGGAAAGCTCTTGCCCTGGCGCGGCGCGACCGTGTTCGAAGCCGAACCGATCGCTCCGTTCGGCCCGGAGCTCGCGCACACCCGGTTCGTCAGCGACTTCGAGTTCAAGATGCTGGGCGTGGTGGTGAAGCTCGGGCAGCTCGCGCTCGACGCGAGCTACACGCCGCACGCGGGCTTCGGCGAGCTCGCGTTGCAGTTCACGCGCGTCCCCGCGCAGATCCGCGTGGAGGGCGCCGCGCTCGGCTTCGTTCCCACGGGTTTTCTCGACCTTTTCATCCCAGGCGATATGGAGAGCCTGACGCGCGATTTTCTGCGCGTGGCCGCCGAGGGCAACAGCGGACGCGGCATGGTCGCGAGCGTGAAGCTCGGCAGCCCGGACGAGGCGCCGCAGGAAGGCGTGCTCGACGCGACGATCGAGCTCGA
>CAZYWR010000629.1:0-6082 GCA_964651185.1 uncultured Polyangiales bacterium | reverse complement strand
CGACCGCGAGGCGTCGCTCGATCTCGAGTGGGAGTGGGATGCAGCGCAGCTCGACGCAGCCTCGGTGCGCGCGCTGGAGGCGCATTTCGTGGCGATCTTGGAGCTCCTCGCCGAAGACGGCGCGCGTCCGCTCGGCGCGCTGGCCGGGACGAGCGCAGAGCCGCAGCCGCTCGCGCCGCACCGCTATCGCGCGCTGGTATCTCGGGTGGCGGCGCAGTGCGCGGCTTCCCCTACGGCGTTGGCGCTGTGGTGCGAGGGAGAGACGGCCAAGTACGGCGATCTGGAGGCGTGGTCGTCGCAGATCGCGGACGCGCTTCGCCAGAAGGGAGCGCGGGCGGAGGCTCGCGTGGGCGTGTGCCTCGCGCGCGGCGCCGGGTTGGTGAGCGCGCTGCTCGGCGTCTGGAAGGCGGGCGCGGCGTACGTTCCGCTCGACCCGACGTACCCGGAGGCGCGCCTCGCCGAGATGTTGGAAGGCGTCGGCGTGGTGGTGTGCGACGCGCGAACTTCGAAGCAGCTGTCCGGTCTGCTGGCGTCCCGCGCGGCGGTGCGCGTGGACGAAGTCGGCGCGCACCCGACGCAGGGCACGTGGCCGGCGCCGCATCCGGAGCAGCTCGCGTACGTGATCTACACGTCTGGCTCGACGGGCCGCCCGAAGGGGGTCGCCGTCACGCACGGCGCGCTGAGCGCGCACGTGGACGATTTCCTGTCGACCTACCGTCTGACGCCGTCCGACCGCGTGCTGTTCTCCTCCACGATCAACTTCGATGTATCGCTGCACGAGCTGTTTCCGGCGCTGGCGGCGGGCGCGCGCGTGGTGATGCGGGGCGACGACGCTTGGTCGCTGGAGACGCTGACGTCCGTGCTCCGCGAGCAGGGGCTGACGTTCGCGCGCATCGCGACCGCGTACTGGCAGGCTTGGACGAGGCGTCTGGCGTCGGAGTCTCTCCCCGCGCTGCGTCAGATCACGGTAGGCGGCGAGGGCTTGGCGGGAGACGCGCTCGCGCGCTGGCTCGCGGGTCCGCTCGCGCATGTGGCGCTCGATAACCTGTACGGCCCCACGGAGACGACGGTGGCGGCGTTGCGGCATCGCACGCAGGCGGGCGACGCGGACGAAGCGATCGTGCCGATCGGCCGGCGCTTCGAGAGCCGGAGCGCGCGCGTGGTGGGGCAGAGCGGAGAGCTGGTTCCGCAGGGCGGGATCGGCGAGCTGTGCCTCGGCGGGCCGACCGTGGCGCGCGGCTATCTCGGCCAGCCGTCGCTGACCGCGGAGCGCTTCGTGCCGGACCCCGAGCGGGCCGGAGCACGCATGTACCGCAGCGGCGACCTGGTGCGCGAGCGCGCGGACGGGACGCTGGAGTTCCTCGGCCGCGCGGACGCGCAGGTCAAGCTGCGTGGCTATCGCATCGAGCTCGGGGAGATCGAGAGCGCGCTGCGCTCGTACGCCGGCGTGCAAAACGCCGTCGCGGAGGTGAAAGGGCAAGGGGAGTCGCGCCGCTTGGTCGGGTACGTCACGGGTGACGTCGCGCTGCACGGTCTGCAGACGTGGCTGAGCGCGAAGCTGCCCGCGTGGATGGTGCCGTCGGCGTACGTACACCTGGAGGCGCTTCCGATCCTCCCAAACGGGAAGGTCGACCGCCGCGGCCTGCCCGAGCCGGGGCTCGCGGAGCGCGAGCTGATCCTCCCGCGCACGGAGCTCGAGTCGCTGCTCTGGGGCATCTGGCGCGCGGTGCTCAAGCGCGAAGAGGTGAGCGTCACCGACAACTTCTTCGAGCTGGGCGGCGACTCGATCCTGAGTCTGCAGATTCTCGCGCGCGCGCGGGACGCCGGCTGGAGGCTGACGCCCAAGCAGGTCTTCGAGCACCCGACCATCGAGGCCAGCGCGCGCGTCGCCGAGGCCTTGACCACGCGTAAGGTGCGCGCCGAGGTGGCCGGCGAGATCCCGCTGACCCCGATCCAGGCGCGCTTCTTCGAGCGCTATCCGTGGGGTCCGGCGCACTGGAATCAGTCGCTGCTGCTGCGCGTGGACACGACGGCCTCCGCGCTGGATGTGGGGGCGCTCGAGCGGGTGCTGCAGACGTTGATCGCGCGCCACGACGCGCTGCGGCTGCGCTTCGCGCGAGGGGCCGACGGGAGCTTTCGCGCGCGCGTCGCGGACGCGGCCTCGGCGCTCGCGCATGCGCAGGTGCAGACGCTCGACCTGCGCCATGAAGCGGACGTCGAAGCGGCGCTGGGGCGCGCGGGCCAGCGCGTGCAGGAGAGCTTGGATCTCGAGCAAGGGCCGCTCTTGCGCGCGGCGTACTTTCAGCTCCCCGACGGCGGCGCGCGCGTGCTCCTGGTCGTGCACCACTTGGCGGTCGACGGCGTGTCGTGGCGCATCCTGCTCGAGGAGATCGAGGCCGCCTATGCGCAAGCCGCGCGCGGCGAGCCGATCGCGCTGCCCGCGATCAGCACGCCCTGGAGCGCCTGGGCCGTCGCGCTCTCCCGCTACGCGCAGGAGACGCCGTACGCCCGCGCGCTGAGCTTCTGGCGGGAGGCGCTCGCGGAGGCGACCCCGTATCCACGACCCACCGCGGCGGACCGCAGCTACGCCGCCAGCCGCGAGTTGACCTGGCGGCTGTCGAAGCGCGACACCGAGCGGCTGTTCGCGATGGCGCCGCGCGCGTACCGCATGCGCGTCGATGAGGTGCTGTTGACCGCGCTCGCGCAGGCGCTGTGCGCGCAGTCGGGGCGCCGGGAGCAGCTGATCGACGTGGAGGGGCACGGCCGCGAACACGTGATCGACGACGTCGATCTCAGCCGCACCGTCGGCTGGTTCACGACGCGCTTTCCCGTGTGCCTGCGCCCCGAAGCGACGCCCGCCGGCGCCTTGATCGCCGTGAAGGAGCAGCTGCGCGCCGTGCCGGAGAAGGGCTTCCCGTGGGGGCTCTTGCGTGGACAGCCATCCGAGGCGGGCGCCCTTGCGCGCGCGTTGCCCGCGCCGACGGTGAGCTTCAACTACCTCGGCGTGTTCGCGCCGCGCGAGCACGCCGAAGGGCGCTTCGCGCTCGCGGCGGAGGCGGCTGGCATCCCCGTCGATCTCCGGACCGAGCTCGGGCACGCGCTCGACATCAACGCGATCGTGCAGCACGGCGCGCTGTCCGCGAGCTTCCGCTTCACCCCGGAGCTGCGCGAGGACGCGGCGGCCGAGCTGCTCGCGCGCTTCGATCGCGCCCTGCGTGCCCTGATCGATCACGGGCTCAGCGCGCCGCCGCGTCCGACCGCGTCCGACTTCCCCTTGGCGGCGCTCACGCAGCGGGAGCTCGAGGCGAGCGGTCTCGACCTGACGCAGATCGCGGACCTCTACCCCGCGACCGCCATGCAGGCGGGGCTCCTGTTCCACAGCGCGAGCGCGGACGCCGATGCGTACGTCTACCAACTTCGCCTGCGGCTCGAGGGATCCCTCGACGTGGCGGCCTGGCAGCAGGCCTGGCAGGAGGTCGCCGCGCGCCACGATGTGCTGCGCACGAGCTTCGCCTGGGTGGAGAGCGCGAGCGGCGCGAGCGCGCCGCTCCAGGTCGTGGCGCGCGGGGTCGAGATCCCGTTCGCTGTGCACGCGTGGGGCGAGCTCGATGAGGCTGCGTACGAAGCGCGCTTGCTCGCCGTGTGGGCGGACGACGGCGGGCGGGGCTGCGAACCCGCGCGCGCGCCGCTGTTGCGCCTGCACGTGTTCCGGCGCGGCGCCCGCGCGTGCGACGCGGTGTGGACCATGCATCACGCGCTGGCCGACGGCTGGAGCAGCGCGCGCCTGCTCGACGAAGTGTTGCGCCTCTACGGCGAGCACGCGTGCGGGCAGCCGAGCGAGCTCCCGCGCGCGGCGAGCGAGGCGCGGTTCCGCGAGTACGTGCGCTGGCTCGGCCGTCAGCCCACGAGCGAGTCATTCTTCCGCGCGCGCCTCGCGACCTTCGACGAGCCCGCGACCGTGCGCACGGCCGTGCCGCTCGCGAGGCCGCGTCCACAGCGCGAGCCGCGCGCGAACGGGGCGCTCACGCTGCGGCGGGACGAGGCCTGGACGGAGCGCCTCAAGCAGGCCGCGCAACGACAGCGCGTCACCGTGGCCACGCTCGCGCAGGCGGCTTGGGCGCTCGTGCTCGCGCGCCGCGCCGATCGCGCCCAGGTCGCGTTCGGCGTGACGGTCTCCGGTCGGCCGAGCGAGCTCCCGGCGGTCGACGAGATGGTGGGGCCGTTCCTCAATACGCTGCCGCTCTGGCTCGACGTGAGCGCGCCCGCGTACGATCCGCGCGCGGAGAGCTGGCTGCAGCGCGTGCAGGAGGCGGCGTCGGCGCTGCGCCAGCACGAGCACGTCCCACTGCGCGACGTCCAGCGCTGGGCGGGCGTTCCGTCCGAGCAGTTGTTCGACAGCCTGCTGGTGGTCGAGAACTATCCGCTCGACCGCGCCCGCCTCGAAAAGCTCGCGGCACGCGCCGGGCTCGCGGTGCGCGACGTCGCGGCGGTGAGCCGCACGCACTACCTGTTCTCGCTTACGTGGACGCTCGAACCGGCGCTCGAGCTCGCCTGCGAGTGGGACGCGAGCCGCCTCGGCGAAGAGCAGGCGGCGCGCCTCGCGCACGAGACGCTGGCCGCGCTGGATCAACTCGCGACGCTCGACGGCGCGCGCTCGCTGCGCTCGCTGCTGCAGAGCGTCGCCGAGCCGGCGCGCGTCGCGCAAAGGCCGCGCACGCGGCCGTTCCGCAGCCTGCTCTCGCGCGTCGAGGCCTGGGCCGACGTGCGCGCGGAGGCCACCGCCGTGCAGTGCGAAGGGCGCGCGCTCTCGTACGCAGCGCTGAACGAATGGTCGAACCAGCTGCTCGCGCAGCTGCGATCGCCGGCCGCCGCGCGGGGGAGCGAGGCCGAGCCGCGCATCGGGCTCGCGCTCGAGCGTTCGGTCGAGCTCGTGGTCGCGCTGCTCGGGATCTGGAAGGCGGGCGCCGCGTACGTGCCGCTCGATCCGAGCTATCCCGCCGAGCGCCTGCGCGCGATCGCGGACGACGCCGGCGTGACGCGCGTCGTCACCGACGCCCGCTCGCACGCGCGCATGCGCGAGCTGCTGCCGGAGCGCGCGTGGATCGTGCTCGAAGAGTTCGATGAGCGCGCTCACGACGAGGAGGTCGCGGATGAAGCGCAAGACGCGCCGTGGTCGGAGCCGCATCCGGAGTCGCTCGCCTACGTGCTCTCGACCTCGGGCTCGACCGGCGAGCCGAAGGGCGTGGCGCTCTCGCACCGCGCGCTCATGGTGCACGTCGACGACTACATCGAGAGCTACGGCCTGAACGCGGACGACCGCGTCTATCAGTTCTCCACCTTCAACTTCGACGCCGCGGCCGAGCAGCTGTTCCCGGCGCTGGCGGTCGGCGCCGTCGTGATCATGCGGGGCCCCGCGCTGCCGCCATGGCGCGACTTCCACGCGACCTTGCGCGACGAGCGCGTGTCGGTGCTGGACTTGCCGACCGCGTTCTGGCGGGCGTGGCTGGCCGAGCGCCCCGCCGCGCTGCCGTCGCTGCGCCTGCTGACGGCCGGCGGCGAGGAGCTCACGCCCGATGCGCTGGCGCGCTATCGCGAGAGCGAATTGGCGGGCGTGCGGCTCGACAACTCGTACGGGCCGACCGAAGCGGCCATCGCGTCGCTCGCGCACGAAACCCGCGCCGCAGACGCGCGCGATCTCGCGGTCCCGCTCGGACGACCTTACCCTGGGCGCAGCGCGTACGTGCTGGATCGCTTCGGCGAAGAGACGGCGCCCGACGCGATCGGCGAGCTGTGCATCGGCGGCGCCGCCTTGGCGCGCGGCTACGATCGACGGCCCGGTTGGACGGCCGAGCGCTTCGTACCCGATCCGTTCTCAGCGGGCGGGCGCTTGTACCGCACGGGCGACCGCTGCCGGCGACGCGCGGACGGGGCCATCGTGTTCGTCGGCCGCGGCGACGCGCAGATCAAGCTGCGCGGCCACCGCATCGAGCTCGGCGACGTCGAGGCCGCGCTGCGCGCGTGCGCCGGCGTGCACGACGCCGTGGTGGTGGCCCACGACGGGGCGCGCCTGGTCGCGTACGTC
>CAZYWR010000628.1:0-8808 GCA_964651185.1 uncultured Polyangiales bacterium | reverse complement strand
GCGTGCGCGGCGTTCTGCTGTTTGCTCCTTACATGGGACCGGGCGAAGTGGTCCGCGAAGTCGCGGCGGTCGGCCTGTGCCGGTATCGCGCGGCGCCTGCGGCAGAGGACGACGAGGCCGCCTTCGCGCGCGCCAACTTCTCGTGGTTGCGCCGTCAGGCTTGCGCCCCGATCGGCGAGCGAGAGGAGCTCGTCAGGGCACGCTATCGAGACGGCGCGCCCGCGAATGCCCAGCCGGGAAACGGCGAGACGCGCGGCCCCGAGGTCAAGGCGCGCGAAGCGATGCCGCAGCGAGGCGACGAGGGCCGGCCCGTCGCCCTGTGGCTGGCGGTGGGTGCAGAAGACCGGCTGCGCGGCCCGGACGACGTGCTCGGAGCCGCTCTCGACCCGAGCCACGTGCTCGTTTTGCCAGGCGGCCACGGCTGGAAGGTGTGGACCCCAGCCCTCGAACGCATGGCGCCAGTCGTGTTTGACAGCCGGGGTCTTGAGCACTAATAGCGCTCATGGCGTTCATTTACGACGAGCCGAGCAGGACATTTGGGGAGTACCTGCTCATCCCGAACCTGACGACCAAGGGCTGCATCCCGGCCAACGTCGATCTGGTGGCGCCGGTCGTACGCTTCAAAGCCGATCCCGGCAGCGCGCCGCCCGACCCGAGGCAGTCGCCGCTCACCGTGAACGTCCCCGTGAGTAGCGCCCTGATGCAGTCGGTGTCAGGTGCCGAGCTCGCGATCGCGCTCGCGCGCTGCGGCGGCCTGTCGTTTTTGTACGGCTCCCAGAGCATCGAGGACGAGGCCGCGATGGTGCGGCGGGTCAAGAACTACAAGGCAGGCTTCGTCGTCAGCGACTCGAACCTGCAGCCCGAAGCGACCCTGAGCGACGTGCTCGCGCTGACCCAACGCAGCGGTCACTCGACGGTCGCGGTCACGGAAGATGGGACGCCGACGGGCAAGTTCCTCGGCATCATCACCAGCCGTGACTACCGCCTCGGCAAGACCCCGCTTGCGACGCCCGTGCGCGAGCTGATGACGCCCTTTCGTTCGATCCACTGCGCGCGCGTGGGCGTCGATCTGCTCGAAGCGAACGAGCTCATCTGGCAGCACAAACTCAACTGCCTGCCCGTGGTCGACGCCCGCCAGCATCTGCAATATCTGGTCTTCCGCAAGGACTACGACGCGCATCGCGAGCACCCGCTCGAGAACGTCGACCGCGAGAAGCGCCTGATCGTCGGCGCGGGCATCAACTCGCGCGATTATCGCGAGCGCGTCCCCGCGCTGCTCGAGGCAGGCGCTGACGTCCTGTGCATCGATTCCTCGGACGGCTACTCCGAGTGGCAGCGCGACACCATTGCCTTCACCAAAGCCAACTTCAAGCTCGGCTACGTCGGCGCCGGCAACGTGGTCGATCGCGAGGGCTTCCTGTACTTGGTCGAGGCGGGCGCCGACTTCGTCAAGGTGGGCATCGGCGGCGGCTCGATCTGCATCACGCGCGAGCAAAAGGGCATCGGCCGCGGCCAGGCCTCGGCGGTGATCGAAGTGGCCAAGGCGCGCGACGAATACTTCCAGCGCACGGGCATCTACGTACCGATCTGCTCGGACGGCGGGATAAGCCAGGACTATCACATCACCCTGGCGCTCGCGATGGGCGCCGACTTCGTGATGATGGGGCGCTACTTCGCGCGCTTCGACGAGGCGCCCGGGCGCAAGGTGCGCATCAACAATCAGTTCATGAAGGAGTACTGGGGCGAGGGCTCGAACCGCGCCCGCAACTGGCAGCGCTACGACCACGGCGAGAGCAAGAGCGAGCGCGAACAGCTCGAGTTCGAAGAGGGGGTCGACAGCTACGTGCCGTACGCGGGCAAGCTCAAGGACAACCTCGAGGTCACGCTCGCCAAGGTGCGCTCCACGATGTGCAACTGCGGCGCGGTCAGCGTGCGCGACCTGTACCAGCGTGCGCGCCTGACCTTGGCTTCGGCGGTGAGCATCCACGAAGGCGGCGTGCACGACGTGATGCTCAAAGACACGCGCACCAATCCCCGCGAAGCGTAGTCGGTCCGCTTCGTGGATGGAGACGTGCACATCCACGAGCGCATCGAGCCGCGGTATCTTTCACGCGTGAGAGGATCATGAAGCACGTGCGTACGCAGGTAGGCATCGTGGGCGCCGGGCCGGCAGGCTTGTTGCTCGCGCACCTGCTGCACCGCGAGGGCATCGACTCGGTCGTGCTCGAGGACAAGAGCCGCGCCTACGTCGAGCAGCGCGTGCGCGCCGGCGTCCTCGAGCACGGCACGGCCGAGCTATTGAGCGCCGCGGGTGTGGGGGCGCGCATGCGCCGCGAGGGCCTCGTCCATCGCGGCGTCGAGCTACGTTTCGCGGGCGCTGGCCATCGCATCGATCTGGAGGGCCTGACCGGGCGGGCGATCACCGTCTACGGCCAGCAGGAGGTCGTCAAAGACTTGATCGCCGCGCGGCTGGCCGTTGGACCGCTCGAGTTCGAGGTGGCGGACGTGCGCGTGTACGCACCGCACCTGGGCATGCCGCTCATCCGCTATCGCTCCCAGGAAGGAGAAGTGGAGCTGGCTTGCGACTTCGTGGCCGGCTGCGACGGCTTCCATGGCGTCTGCAGACCGTCCATTCCTGCCTCAGCCCTGAAGATCTACGAGCGGACTTACCCCTTCGCCTGGCTCGGCATCTTGGCCCGCGCCCGCCCTGCCTCGCCGGAGCTCGTCTACTGTCATCACGAACGCGGATTCGCGCTGCTCAGCATGCGCTCGCCCGAGCTCAGCCGTCTGTATCTCCAGGTTTCGCCCGAGGAGTCGATCGCGGACTGGTCGGACCAGCGCATCTGGGACGAGCTGCATCAGCGGCTCGACGCAGGCGACTTTCGCGTCGAGGAGGGCCCGGTGATCGAGAAGAGCATCACCGGCATGCGCAGCTTCGTGGTGGAACCGATGCAGTACGGTCGCCTCTTCTTGGCGGGCGACGCTGCGCACATCGTGCCCCCGACCGGCGCCAAGGGCATGAACCTCGCGATGGCCGACGTCTACGTGCTCGCGCGCGCTTTATCCGAGCATTACCGCACGGGCAGCGGACACCTGCGGGAGACCTATTCAGAGCAGTGCCTGCAGCGCGTCTGGCGCGCCGAGCACTTCTCTTGGTGGATGACATCGATGCTCCATCGCGCTCCGCACGACGACGCATTCCAACATAAGCTCCAGCTTTCGCAGCTCGCCTATGTCGTCAGTTCGCATGCCGCTGCGACCTCCGTGGCCGAGAACTACGTCGGACTTCCGCTGCCCTGAAAGGCGGGCGAGCAGGGTGTAGTCCATGTGGGCGCCGGTGATCTGACGCACGCCGTGCACCCGCATTGCCGTCGATCGTGCGCGCTCCCACGAAGCGGCGTTCGCGGCCGCCCGCGGCGCGCGATCAGCGTCCACAACATGGCGTAAGGAAACAGACTCTCTCGATGCCGCCGGGCTCAGGTCAGGCTGCGCAACTGAGAATTTCCGCAACAATGTATTGCGCCGCGGGTTGAAAGATCTCGTACTCGCCAGCTCCTCTAGGCTTCCGGGGGACGCTTGCGTTAGTGTCCTCGCCCGGGGCCGACGGGACACATCTGCGCACGCGATCGTCCTCGACCGGCTCGCACTCCTGGCTGCGCGGGTGAACGATGGACAGCCAACTCGAAGCGACGTGGAGCGAAGAGCAGAAGTCGCGCTTGATCGCACGCATCGTCGGCGGCGAGCTCACCGTCAAGGGCGCCTGCGACCAGTATCAGCTCTCGCCGGAAGAGCTCGTGGCGTGGGCGAGCATCTACCGGCGCAGCGCCCATGACGCCATCGATCAGCAGCTCGCGCAGGTCCTCGCCAGCCAAGGCATCGAAGCCCCCAGCCTCAAAGCCGCCGAGTTCAGCGGCACGCTCGGCGACCTCTCGATCGCAGACCTGACGCAGACCATCGCGGTCGGTCGCAAAGATGCCATCGTCACGATCGCGCACGCCGGTTGCGAGAGCCAGCTCTGGTTCGAGCGCGGCGAGCTCATCGATGCGGAGAGCGCGGCATTGCGCGGCGTGCCGGCGGCTTACCGCATCCTCGCGCTGGACGAAGGTAGCTTGTCGGCGCGCTTCCATCGCGGTGAACGCGACCGCAATATCTACACCTCGCTGGCAAGGCTTCTGCTCGAGGCCGCGCGCCGCAAGGACGAAAGCCAGGTCTTGAAGAAGTTCGTAGGCGAATCCGACTTCATCTACGTGCAGATCCCGGGCGCTTCCACGCAGGTTGCCAAGAACCCTTCGGAGATCGCCACCATCGCCCTGTTCGATGGCACCCGGACGCTGGCCGAGGTGCTCGCGGCGAGCGCGCTCGGCGACCTGGAGACCTTACAACTGACTGCGCGTTTGCTCGAACAGGACTATCTGATGCTGCGCGGTCGACGCAACGCCGAACGGACCACCGGCGAAAGCGAGCCCGCGCGCATCGTGGCGAAGATGACTGTGCTCCAACTTACGCGCGTGCGTGCGGACAAGTGGTGGCGGCGAGCACGCGCCCGTGGTGCGCCGGCGCTCGGGCTCGCGCTGATCGCGGCGGCCGTGATTTCTCCGCGTGGGGCGCCATCCTCCGCGGCCGAGTGTGCCCCGGAAAGCCGAGATGAACGCGCGGCGCGCGCGCGCGCGGGCGAGCTCGTGCGCGCAGGCGCGGCGCCCGCACGCGAGCTCTTCGTCGACCTGCAGCCTGAGCCGAGCGACGCCGAAGTCTGGCTCGACGGCAAGCTCGCGGGCACAGGCCCGCAGGCGCTGCGCCTGGCCCGCGACGGACGCCTGCACGAGGTGCGCGTCTCGGCGGAAGGTTACGTGTCGCAGACGTTGTTGTTTACCGATCGCCCGCCCGCTGGCCGCGTCGCCTTGAGTCCGCTCGCCGCGGATCACGCGAGGGCCGAGGGTGCGACGCTCGAGACCGCGAGCAGCGCGCCTACGGCACCGGCGCTGCGCACATCGATCGCGGCGCCCACGTTGGTCACGCTGCCGAGCCAGTCCACCTCGCTTCCGCCGCTCCCGCGCCCTCGCCTCTTGCCGCTTCCGAGCGCTCAGTCTGCAGGCGCGAGCCCGCGCGAACTGGTCGCCGCCGACTTGCCTGCGAGCCCGCGCGAACGCCCGCACGTCCGCTTGCTCGAATAGCCGAGCCGTTCCCTGCGAGCACGCTGCGCGCCTGGACGCCGAGGACCGCGTCATTCCCGCGCGGCCCACGATTGCCCTGCTGCCTCCGAGGGCCCACGAAAGCCCACGAGAGCGTGCACGACCCACGCATCTTGTGTCGCGCGTTCACCTTGCGGACGCGGCGAAACGGCCTTGTGGCCCGACGCTCAGATGCCTGAGTCTGTCGGCGGAGGAGGCCCTGCATCGTTCGTTTCGCACACGAAGCTTGCGCTGCATGTATTTCCTGCCGGGCAGCCGTCGTTGTTAGCAGGATCGCAGGCTTCGCAGGTGGCGCCGCCAGCCGACGCGATGCACTGCGGCTTCGGCGCGGAACAGCCCAGGTCCATCATCCCCGGCAGACCGAGAACACATTGGACGCACTGGTTCATGCTACCGAGCGTATCGCACACGCCACCCGTGCAGCCGTGGGTCATGTCGCACTGACCGCACTGGCCCATCCGGCTGCCGTCGGCGATACAAACCGTACCGGTCGTCTTCATGGCGCACTGCGCGTCCGCTGCAGCACCGAGCATATTGCACGGAACGCACGTGTTCGTGGCGCCCGAGCAAAGAGGGGCGCCCGCGCTCGCGCACTGGCTGTTTTGCGTGCACGCGACGCACACACCATGCGTGCGGTCGCAATGTGGGGTGCCGGTCTTATCGGCGCATTGATTGTCGTTGTTGCAGCCGGCTTCGCACGTGTTGGTGATCGTGTTGCAGACAGGCGCGGACTTATCCGTGCAGTGACTGTCGATGTTGCACTCACCGCAGGTGTTTTTCGCGCTGCAGTGCGGCGTGGGCGCCTGACAGTGGCCATCGGACAGGCACTGCACGCAGGTACGAGAGGCCGTGTCGAAGTTGGTGCCGCTGGCGCAGTCGGACGCGCGGCGAGAGCGGCAGGTCGCGCTCGTCGCGTCGCAAACGGGTGCCGTCCCGTTCGGGTTGCAGTCGGTGAGGCCGGGCCGGCATTGCACACAGAAGCCTTGCTGCGCACCGTCCGTGGCGCAGAACGGCGCGTTCGTATTGCCCGAGCAGTCGGCGGGCGTGCACGCGGCGCAGGCGAAGCTGTTGCCCGGAGCCTGCTTGCAGAACGGGGTCGGTCCCGAGCAGTTGTTCATGCCGGGTAGCGAGGCCGGCGCGCACACGTTCGTGCATGCGCCTGTCCCGAGCGGGGCCGGACGCGAGTCGCAAAAGCCGCCGCTGCATTCGCTGTTCGCCGTGCACGCGGAGCATTGCGGCTCGGTGGCGGTCGGCTTGCAGATCGGCGTGGTGCCGCCGCATTCGTTCATGCCCACGGGGGCGAACAAGCTGCAGCCGAAGCAGCCGAGCGCGCCGTTGCAGGTCTGACCGCTCGGGCAGTTGTCGGGATTCACCGTGCAGGCGGTGCAGGTATTGTTCGCGTCGCAGATCGGCCTGGTCGGGTCGTTGCAGCCTTGATCGTCCGAGGAGTCGTCGGGATTGGCGCCGCGGTCGCACTGCGCGCACTTGGCATTCACGCATTGGGTGCGGCCGGCGCGCGTGCTGCAGTCATCATCGGTCTGACATTCGACGCAGCGGGCGTCCGTGCCCGTGCCCATGCAGCGCTGGTTGTTCGCGCAGCCCTGGCCCGAGCCGGGCTCGCATTCGCAGGTGCGGTTGGCGCCGCAGTGGGGGGCCGCGGGGTCGTTGCACGCGACGCCGCAGGCCGCGCATTCAGTGCTGCCGGAGACGTCGATGCAGTGCGGACCGTTGCCGTCGCCGCGATCACAGCAGAGCTGATCGCCACCGCAGCCTTGATGGCTTCCGAGCTGACAGGCGCCCTGCGGCCCGGTGTCGCTCCGACCTGCCTCGGCATGCGCGTCGCGAGCGCCCGCGTCGTCCTCGGTGGTGGGCTCCCCGCTATCTCCCGCGTCGAGCCCCGGCCCCGCGTCGCGCGTGGCGATCGGCGTGAAATCGACGATGGCCGAACAGGAACCGAGAATGAGCGCCAAACCAAGCCAAACGTATCGCTGCAAAGGCCGCATGGGGCTCCTCGTTAAGCTCGCGCGCCCGCGCGCGCTCCGACCGCCGAGTCGGCCGGGCATGGATATACGCACAACGCCCGCCTCGGAACACGCGTGGACCGCGCCCGCAATCCCGATCAGAAGCGCATTTGTCCGGTCAGGCCCACCTGATTCAGGGTGAGCTGCGGCGCGATGCGGAATGCTTGCGGCGGCGTGCTCTCCACCGGCTCGGCGGACGTGGCGTAGATCACCAACGCCGTGATCGCCGCGACCGCCGCGATGCCGAAGTTGACGTCAGCGACCAAAGCGAGCTTGTCTCCCTTGTCCGCGATCTTCTTCGCCGCGCTTCGATCGGCCTCGTTGCCGGTGTGCTTATAGGCGTCTGCTTTCTTGTTGTAGTCGGAGACCTTCATCAGCGCGGCGACGCCGAGCGCGCCGCCTGTGATGAGCGTGACCCCGGCGACGGCGGTCGCAGCCCATACTGCCGGCGACGCGTGGCGGGCTCCGTAACTGGGCTCCTCGACCGGCGGCGGCACCGGCGCCTCCTCGGCGACTGCGGGCGGCGGCTCCGGCGAGAGCGTCAGACTCAAACGCTGACGCGAGCCGATCGCCACATCGACCGGCTGCTCCACTTGCAGATAGCCCGGCGAAGTCAGGGCGATGGTGTGGCGGCCGGCGCGCAGCGAAAGCTCGTTGGGCGTGATGTAGCCGGTGTTTTCGCCGTTGACCCAGATCATCGCTCCGGGTGGCGCGCTTTCGATCGCCACGAAGCCCGGTTTGGCCTCGAGGTTGGCGATCTGCGCTTCGACCTGCGCGCGGTCGGGCGCGTTCGGTTTTTCCGCGAGGTACTGGCGCAGGCTCGTGAGCGCCCCCGCATAATCTTCGGCGCGCACTTGGCACTCGGCGACGCTCAGCAACACGACGGGATTGGGCACGGCGCGGTAGGCCTCCTCGAACGCACGTTGGGCGGCGACGAAGTCGCCTTGGCGAAAGAGCTGCTGGCCTTGCGTGTAGAGCTCCCGCGCGCGCGCCTTGGGCGAAGCGGTCTGCGCTTGTCCCACCGAAGTCCCGAGCAGGAGTACGATCGCCAAGGTCTGCGCGAGCACGCGCACGACAATCCTCATCCCGTCCTCCACGCGCGGTCGCGCCGCGCCCTCTGCCATTTGTCCGCGCATATCCACAAGCGCTCTAGCCAAGCACGCGCCCGCGCGGCGCGCCCGTACGTTTGCCGGTTACCTCGATCCGAACTGCCGCGCCATCGTGCTCGTCCCCTAGGGTGGTGTCCAGAGTTGACACAGTTCATGGCGTATTCGCCACGCCTGCGCGCGTTTCGGGCGGGTCGTAGGCGCAGCGCACGCCCACGTCGGCGAAGCCGCGCCCCTCCGGCCGCCCTTCGCGGTGCGTCACGCGCAACGCGATGGCGGGCGTTCGAAAGGAGCCACCGCGTACCGCGCGCGTGCCGTTTTCGAGCTGCACCGACGGGTTCACCCCCAGAGGCTGCGCGCGCACGCCGGCGAACGAGTCTGCCACCCACTCCCAGACGTTGCCGGCCATCTGCACCAGACCATGCGGGCTCGCCGCCTGCGCGAACGCGTCCACCGGCGCGAGGTACGCGTAGCCGTCGCTGCCGGCTGGCG
>CAZYWR010000627.1:0-2683 GCA_964651185.1 uncultured Polyangiales bacterium | reverse complement strand
GGTCGCCTTCGCGACCTTCACGGCGGGTGGAGCGCTCGTGCCGATCTATCCGTACCAGCGTTACGACGACTGGCTCGACATTCTCCGCAATGCGGCGCCGCGCTTCGTGTTCACGCACAACATCGAGGCGGCGAGCGCGGTCAACGGCTTCCGCAACGAGCTCGCGCCAAACCTCCAGCTCGTGTGCTTGTCGCACCGGCGCATCGCCGGGGCGGCCTCGCTCGACGAGCTAACCGAGCGCGCGCTCTGGGACGCGCGGCCCGTGGAGCATCCCGAACCGCGCGAGCTGGCCGCGCTGATCTACACGTCGGGCACCATGGGCCGGCCGCGCGGAGTCGAGCTGACGCACGCCAACATCGCCACGAACCTCAACTCGCTGCGCCGTATCTTCCCCGTCGTCGGCGAGGATCGCTCGCTCGCGCATCTGCCCTGGGCCCAAGCCTTCGGACAGGTGGTCGAGCTCTACGGCATGTTCTCGATGGGCGCGTCGCTCGCGCTCGCCCCGAGCGAAGAAGAGATCATGAAGAGCTTGCTCGAGGTGCAGCCTACCTTGCTGTTCAGCGTGCCCAAGCTGTTCAACCGCATTTACGATACGCTCCAGCAACGCATCGAGGAGCGCGGTGCGCTGGCGCGCCGGCTGTTCGAGGACGGGCTCGACAACGCGCGCATCCGACGGCGCGTGCGCGCTGCCGGCAAGGCGCGCGGCGCGATCGAGCTGAAGGCCAAGCTCTATGACCGCTTTGTCTTTCAGCGCGTGCGCGAGCAGTTCGGCGGGCGCGTCCGCTACGCGGTGTGCGGGGGCGCGCCGCTCGCGCCCGAGGTAGCGGAGTTCATCGACAGCTTGGGCATCACGCTCTACGAAGGTTACGGCTTGACGGAGTGCTCCCCCATCGTCAGCGCCAACTGGCCCGGGGCGCGCAAGCTCGGCTCGGTGGGGAAGCCCCTGCCGCAGGTGCGGGTCACCATCGACTATGAAGTCGGCCCGAACACGCGCGACGGCGAGATCCTGGTGCAGGGCCCGAACGTGATGCGCGGCTATCACGACGCGCCCGACGACGACGCCCAGGCTTTCACGCGCGACGGCTGGCTGCGCACGGGCGATCTCGGTTATGTCGACAAGGACGGCTTCTTGTTCGTGACGGGGCGGATCAAGGAGCAGTACAAGCTCGACAACGGCCGCTACGTCGTGCCCACGCCGCTCGAGTCGGAGCTGCGCTCGTCGCGCTACGTGCGCAGTGCGATGGTGTACGGCGAAGGTCGACCTTACAACATCGCGCTGATCGTGCCGAACCTCGACGCGCTGCGGGCATGGGCGGCCGAGAACGCGGTGCGGGCCCCGGACATTCCGTCGCTTTTGCGCCACCCCGAGGTGCAAAAGCTCTACGCGCACGAGCTCGAGCTGTGCTCCGAGAGCTTTCGTGAGTACGAGCGGGTGCGCGCCTTCATCCTGCTCGAGCGCGACTTCACCGTCGAGGACGGCACCTTGACCCACACGCTGAAGATCCGCCGCCGGGAGGTCACCATGCGCTACGCGGGGCTGATCGACGAGCTCTACGGGGTGAGGCGCGGTGGCGCGGTGCGAGCAGAATGACAGGGGTAGAGCGCGCCATGTTGCACGGCAGGGTGCGCGTGCGCGTAGAATTGCGGAGCCGTGATGACGTCGTCAGCGGGATGAGGTTCGAGGCGCGCGCGCTCGGCGCGCGCGCAGTGAGGAGCGCGCCCGCGCGCGAGCCGTGAAACAAGCACTTCCTTGCGCCCGTGAACCGGGCGCGGCGTGCACGAGAGAGCGACGAGGGTCCGAATCAGGAGTCACGACATGGCCGAAGCAATATGGAGCTATCCCACGCGGATTCTGTTTGGCACGGGCGTGGTGGGCGAGGTGGGCAAGGAGGCGCGCGCGCTAGGCATGACTCGCGTGCTGATCGTGTCCGACCAAGGGGTCACGCGCGCGGGCCTCACCAGCCCGGTCGAACGCGCCCTCATCGCGGCGGGAATCGAGTGCATCCACTTCGATCAGATCTCGACCAACCCGAGCGAAGCCGAGGCGCGCGCGGCGGCGCGCGCGTACACCGACGCGCGCGCGGACGGCGTGGTCGCGGTGGGGGGCGGCGCGCCGCTCGATGTCGGCAAGCTCGTGCGCGTGCTCGTCAGCGAGCCCTTGCCCCTCCACGAATACGACGACGCGATCGGCGGCGACGCCAAGATGAAGGGCGTGTTCCCGCCCATGATCGCCGTGCCGACCACGGCGGGAACCGGCAGCGAGGTGGGGCGCAGCGGGGTCGCTACCCTGCAGAAGACCGGTAAGAAGACCGTGATCTTCCATCCGCGGCTCATCCCCAGCGTGGCCGTCCTCGACCCGCGGATGACTGAATCGCTCCCTTCGGGCGTGACTGCGGCGACCGGCTTCGATGCGCTGACCCACTGCATCGAGGCGTACTTGGCCAAGGGCGATCACCCGATGGCGGACGCGATCGCGCTCAAGGGTGTCCAGCTGTGCGGGCGCTACCTCGAGCGCGCCGTCAAGAGCCCGCACGATCTCGACGCGCGCGGAGGCATGCTCAAGGCGGCCATGATGGGCGCGGTGGCGTTTCAAAAAGGCCTCGGCGTCTGTCACAGCCTGGCGCATCCGCTGGGGGCCGAGCACAACCTCCACCACGGGCTGGCCAACGCCTTGTGCCTGCCG
>CAZYWR010000626.1:0-1966 GCA_964651185.1 uncultured Polyangiales bacterium | reverse complement strand
GAGAGCGAGCCGCGCATGGAGCTGGCGTTGATGTGGACGGAAGCCACGGACGAGTGGCTGCGCAGCTACGCCAACGGCATCCCGACGGGGCAGGGCGGCACCCACGAAAACGGCCTGCGCGGCGCGATCGTGAAGGCGATCCGCAGCACCATGCAGACCAAGAAGATCGAGCCGAAGGGCGTGACCATCGCCGCCGAAGACATCCGCGAGGGCGTGGCGGCGATGCTCAGCGTGTACGTGGCCGAGCCGCAGTTTCAGGGGCAGACCAAGGATCGCCTCAACAATCCGGAGATCGCTGGACAGGTCGAAGGCGCGGTCAAGAACGCGATCGAGCAATGGCTGCTGCAGAACCCGAGCAGCGCCGACGCGATCATCGCGCGCATCATCCTGGCGGCGCGCGCGCGCGCGGCGAGCCGGGCGGCGAGCGCGCAGGTCACGCGCAAGACCGCGGTGAGCCACCGGCTCAACCTGCCGGGCAAGCTCTCGGACTGCGCCAGCACCGACCCGCACGAGAGCGAGCTGTTCTTGGTCGAGGGCGACAGCGCGGGCGGCAACGCCAAGCAAGGACGCGACCGCCGTACGCAAGCGATCTTGCCCTTGCGCGGCAAGGTCCTGAACGCCGAGCGCGCGGGCAGCGCGGCGATCACCAACAACCGCGAGCTCACGGACATCGTCTCGGCGCTCGGTTGCGGACTCGGCAAGGACTTCGACGTCGGCAAGCTGCGCTACGGGAAGGTCGTGCTGCTGATGGACGCCGATAGCGACGGGCACCACATCTCCACGCTCTTGCTCACGTTCTTCTATCGCATGCTGCCCGGGCTCATCCGCAACGGCCACGTCTACATCGCCTTGCCGCCGCTGTTCCGCATCGACGCCGGCAAGGAGACCTACTGGGCGCTCGACGATACCGAAAAGGAGCGGGTGCTCAAGCTCTTGCCCAAGAACGTCAAGCCCGACATCAGCCGCTTCAAGGGCCTCGGCGAGATGAGCGCGGACGAGCTCAAGGCGACCACGCTCGACCCGGCCAAGCGGCGCTTGATGCGCGTGGTCATCGACGAAGAGGTCTCGACCGACCAGGTCATCAACGACCTCATGGGCAAGGACGCTAGCGCCCGCTTTCGCTTCATCATGGAGCGCGCTGCCGAGGCCGAGGCCGAAAACCTCGACGTCTGACCCAGATCTGAGGCTGTTTTGTACAGACTCCAGCGCTGGGGCGTAGGAGACGTGCGCACGCTGGTCGCACGGGTCGCACCCTTCTCGTGTTCCATGTCGCGCAGTTCTTGTTGGCGCCTTCGCGTCATGTGTAGACTCGAACGAAATGCAGGCATGTCCCGGGGGGGGCCGCTGCGACTGCGCGCACGTCGACAGACGTGCAAGCGCGGACGTAAGCAGCTCGGTCCGCGCGAGGCGCGGATCTGTTCGACGGCAGGCGTTCGCGCTGGTCGTCATGTTGCTCGGCCTTGCGCCCTTGGGCGCACGCGCCGACGAACCTTGGCTGCTCGACCTCGAAGCCCTTGGCGGCGCGCCGGTTTCGGCGCCCCAAAAGGACTGGTACGGGGGCGGCGGCTCACTCGCGATCGGTGTCACGCGTCCGGTGGTACCGTGGCTCGCGTTCGAGGCGCGCTATCGCGCCGGGCTGTTCTTGAACGGCGACAAGCCGAAGCAGCTGAACGTGAAGGATCCGGACATCGGCACGCTCAACAGCCTGACGGTCGGCACCTTACTGCGCGTGCCGGACGGCACCTCGCGGCGCGCGACAGGTCCCTGGCTGGCGGCGGATATCGGCGGCGCGGTGACGGGCAAGTCCGTGCGCGCGACCTGGGAAGCGGGGCTCGGCTGGGGCTTCGGCCTGCCGCGTGGCGTGGCGATCGGACCGGAGCTGCGTTACGTGCAGGTGATCCAGCCGAACGGCAAGTTCCCGCCGAGTGACGCGCGGATCTTGATGGGCGGCGTGCGCCTCGTCCTG
>CAZYWR010000625.1:0-3792 GCA_964651185.1 uncultured Polyangiales bacterium | reverse complement strand
TGGCCGGCCTGCTGGCGCTCGCGGTCGCGAGCGTCGTCTGGCTCGGCGCGCATCTCGATCACCCGAGCGTCAAGTCGCGTCTGCGCGCGCTGGTCCAAGAGAGCGCGCAGCTCGCGATCGACTACGACCAGCTGGAGATCTCGCTCTTCCGCGGCTTGCGCGGGCGCGGGCTGCGTGTGCTGCAGCCGGCTCGCTTCCGCGCGACCGCGCCCGACTTCTTGCGCATCGACGCGCTCGACGTGGGCATACGCCCGTCCGCGCTGGTCTCCGGCGAGCCCACCATCGATCTCGTGCACGTGGGTCACGTCGAGCTCACGGTCGTGTGTGACCCGAGCGGGGCGACGACGCTGAGCGAGCTCTTCCCGCCGGCGCCGGAGAGCGGGCCGCGGACGAAGCTGTCCGCGTCGCTCGCGGACTTGCCGTCGCTGGCGATCTCCCGGGTCGCGCTCGATGGGCTGTCGGGGCGCCTGATCGAGCTGCGCGCGGGCGCTTTGCCTCGCACGACCTCATTCGCGAGCTTGACGCTCTCTGGCGCGCTGCACAGCGCCGCGCACAGCCTGCGCGGCACCCAGCTCCAGCTCCACAGCGCGCCGTCTTTGCGGCTCGAGATGCGTGATGCGGAGGGCTCTCAGTTCGCCGCGCTCGACCTGGCGATCGAAGTTCGCGCCGACGCCGCCGATGCGCTGGCGCTGCGCGTGCACACCGATCTCGGAGCGCAGGATCTGCTACCCGGCTGGACCGGCGGGTCGCAGCTCCTCGACCTCGACGCGGCGATCTCGTTTGCGGAGAAGGCGGGCCGCACGCACATTGCGTGCTCCGATTTCCACGCCGTGGGTCGCATGGTGGCGGCTGCGCTCGCCGTCGACTTGTTGGATGGCGAGCCGATGCGGCTCGTCGCCAGCGGCAGCGCGCGCGTGGACGTTCCGCGCCTGCCGCTGCGCACGCCGGGCTTGGCGGTCGAGGGGCTCACGTTCGCGCTGGATGCGAAGCAGTTTGCTTGGCAAGGCGACCGCGTCGCAGGGGCCGTCGATTGGCGGGCAGGATGGCGCACGCTCGCGTTCGAGCGAGCGGGCCAGAGTCTGCGCGCAGGCGCCATGAGTCTATCCGGGCGGGGCGCGTTCGAGGGCCCGAGCGGCAACTTGGAGGCCTCCTCGCGCATCGCTGCGATCACGACGCAGTCCGCTGCGGGCACGGCGCACATCGCAGACGTGCATCTAGACGTCACCGGAACGACCCAGCAACGCGCGGCGTCGCAAGAAGCGCAAGTGCATCTCGCGCTCGCGTCCGACTCGGCGACGCTGGCTGGGAACGGCCAGACGCTCGAGCTCGCGGGCTTGCGACTCCGCAGCATCGCGCACGGCTCGATCGCCAACTTCGCCGCCCGGGTGCTGCCCAAGCTCGCAAGCAGCCTCGAGATCGCTCGCATCGCGGCTGCAGAAGGCGACGAGCAGATCCTGTTGGAAGGTCTCGCGGCAGAAGCGACCGTCAAGGATCTCGCGCCGGACGCAGCGAACGCGTCGGGCGTACGCGGCGCGGCGGAGCTGACGCTCGCGCTGCCGTCGCTGCGCACGTTCGAGGGGCCGGCGGGCCCGCGCGCGAAGAGACGGCCGCGCGCGGCTGGGCCGGCGCGACGGGCGGCGCTCGCGCTCGCAGACTTGAAGACGCGCGCACAACTGCCGCTCTCGCTCGAGCGCGTATCGGGCGAGCTCTCGCTGGCATCGCTCGCCGCGCGCGACAAGACGCTCAAGGCGCTCGCGCTCGAGTTCGCAGCGCAGCACCCGCTCGCGTGGACCGGGGGCGCGACGGGACCGGCGCAAGTGAGCATCACGGGCCGCAGCGCCGGCGTGCGCGCGGATGACAGCGGGGCCGTCGTCGAAGACCTGCGCCTCGTCGCGGATCGGTTGAACGCGGACCATTATCGGCTCGCGCTGCAGAGCGCGACGTCCGCGCTCGTCACCGCGGGCCGGAAGGTTCCGGGGCGAGTCACGGCGGATGTGCGCGCGGATGCAGACTTGAGCGCCGAGAAGGTCGCGGTCTCGGCCGCGTTGCGCGGCGCGCGAGCAGCCGCCGTCGACCTCGACTGCGACGCTGCGTTCGACGTGGCCGCGCAGCGCTTGCGCTACCGGCTCTCGATCTCGGCCGAGAAGCTCGATGCGTTCGCGCCGCTTCTGTATGAGGTCGCGCCGAGCGCCGCGCCGGTCCAAGTCGCCGGTGCGCGCCTCTCGGCGTCCGCGCAGGGCCAGCTCACGGGCGTCTTGCGAGGCCGCCGGGGTGCGGCGCCCGAGCTCGCGCCCGAGCCGCTTGCGACGGTGCGCGGCGAGCAATCGTTGACGCTCGAACTGAAGGGCCTCGACTACCGCTCGGCGGAGGGCTCCCTCGCCGTCCCCGAGCTCTCGTTCAAGCTCGACAGCGCGCACGGCGATGATGGCGCAGGCAGCGCGCACGCTCATTTTCGCGCTGCGTCGCTGCGCTACGAGGGCGGCGGCACGGCGCTGCAGCTCAACGGGCTCACCCAGCAGCTCACGGCGACGTTCGATCGTGCGCCGGATCGCGGGCTGGTGGACGTGCACGCGGACCTCGAGCTCGCCTCGGCGTCTCAATCGTCGTTGCCTGCCTACCCGATCGCCGGCCTGCGCTTGGCCACGCGCATGCAGGTCGACCGCCTGCGCTCCATCTTCCTGCGCGAGCTTACGCTGCAGAACAAGGAAGCCGGGACGGCGCTCTCGGCGCAAGGGGCGCTCGAGCTGCGTACGTCGAGCCCACAAGATGACCCCCAGAGCGAGCGCAAGACGCTCGTCGGCCGCGAAGCGCTCGCGCTCGAGGGCCGCTTCCAACAGGCGCTCGAGCCGCTCCAGAAGCTCGGGTGGATGACGCGCGCGCAGGGCACGATGGAGGTGCCGTTTCGGCTCGAGTCCGGCGGTCTGCTCGGCTATCGCCTGCTCGCAACGCTGACGGCGAAAGAGGTGTCGGTCGCGACCCAGGATGGCGCGATCTCAGTGGAGAAGCTGAACGGCGTCGTTCCTCTGGTCGAGGAGTTCGCGCTTCTCCCGGGCGGACCTGTGCTCAGCTCCGGCCCGCGCGCGAGCCCGCTCGCGGACACTCGCTTCTTCGACGTGCATCCGTTCCTGAGCGGCGACAACTACGTGACCGCGCAGTCGATCACGCTCCAGGGCTTGCGGCCGCTCGGCCCGCTCGCCGCGAACATGCGCCTCGACCGCACCGATTTCTTGATCGATCAACTGCAGGTGGGCTTCGATTCGGGCCAGATCGTCGGGCAGGTGCGGGTCGCGTATCGCGATGGCGATCCGCTCGTGCGCATGCGCCTCGATGCGACCGGGCTGCGCCCGGCCCGCAGCGACGACGTGTTCGACGCCAACGCCTCGCTGAGCTTCGTACCCAAGGCGATGACGCTCGACGGCAAGCTGCAGCTCGTGCGCATTTCACGTTCGCACGTGCTCAGCGTGCTCGACGTCGTCGATCCCTTTCACGATTCGGCCAGCGCCAACCGCGTGCGGCGCGCCTTGGCGCTCGGTTACCCGAAGTTCGTGCGCTTTCAGATGCACGATGGAGCCGTGGACACGAAGGTCGAGCTCGGCGGTCTCGCGCAGGCCGTGCGCATCGACGAGATCAAGGCGGTGCCGTTGGGACCGATTCTGCAACGCTACGTCGCGCCGGCCCTGGCGGCGTATCTGCCGGCCGCCCCGCAGGACGCGCCGGCGCCGGTCCAGGCGCGCGCGGAGGAGTTGCCATGAAGGCCCCGTATCTTTGCGAAAGGCTCCTATGCCTGCTGCT
>CAZYWR010000624.1:0-2373 GCA_964651185.1 uncultured Polyangiales bacterium | reverse complement strand
CGTGGCTCGGCATCGCTTGTGGACTCGGCGCCATCATCGGGGGGGCCGGCTCCTTCTGGGCTTTGCTCGCGTGCTGGGTCATCTACTTGTCACTAGATGGCTGCACTTTGATGTTCCCGTGGGACTGCCTGCTTCTCGAAGCAGGTTTCTTGGCTTTGTTCGTCCCGGAAGCGCCTGCGCTCCCCACGATCGACGCCGTCAGCCTGCCGCTGCCCGTGGTGGCTTTCATGTGGAGGCTGTTGCTGGTGCGCTTGATGTGGGGTTTCGCGAAATTCAAGTTCATCGGAACGCGGCCCGGCGACAGCCTTTATCTACGAGGCTTTCTCGCGTGGATGCCGATGTGCACGCCGCTCGGGTTTCGAGTGCAGCGTGCGCCGGCCTGGCTGTTGCGCGCGGCTTACGGTTTCATGTGGCTGGTCGAAGTCGTTTGTCCGGCGCTCGTGTTCTGGACCGGCGCCCCGCGCGCGCTCGCCGCGCTCGGGCTCGCTTCGCTGATGCTCGGCATCGCAGCGACCGGCAACTGGGGATTCTTCAACCTCGGCTACGGCGCGTTGTGTATCGTGCTGCTCGACACGCAGTCAACGCTGTTCGACACGTCGCTCGCGCAAGTCGTCGGTTCGCCGGGCGGGCTCGCCGTGCACGCGCTGATGTTCGTACTGCTGCTCGGCGCGCTCTTGCACTTTCCCCTCAACAGCTGGGCGACGCACACGTTCCTGCACTGGCCCTTCGAGGACATCACCTGGCACCGGCCGCTCTTGCGCGCTCTCATCGCCTTTTATCGGGCGCTCTCGCCGTTTCGGCTGATCCATGCCTACGGTGTCTTCCCGCCCAACTCGAGCCCCCCGATCAAAGTCATCCCCGTATTCGAAGGCAGCGCAGACGGCATCACGTTCGAGGCATACGGCTATCGCTACATGCCTACGTCGGAGACCAGCCGGCCGCCCATTGTCGCGCCGCATCATCCGCGTATCGAGCATCTGTGCGTGTACGCGGGCTCCGGCATGAGCGAGAGCGATTACTTCGCGAGTCTGGTAGGGGCGGGGAAGCCGTTCGGCTTTTCTCCTTTTTCGCACTTCTCTTGGCTACATCGCGTGGCGGAGCGGCTGCTCGAAGGCGAGCCGGAGGTGCTTCGGTTGCTCGGCCATAACCCCTTCGCAGAGCGACCGCCGAAATTCGTGCGCGTGAGCCTGCGCGCGCTCGCTCCGTCCGACGCAGACGAGGCGCGAAAGGGGCGCTATTGGCGTGTGCGTCAACTCGGGGCGGCGTTTGCGGCGCGCGGTCCGAGCGCTCTTACGTATCGCCATTGGCTCGTGCCGCCCGAGCTCTTCCATCCAGACTTCGTCCACTGGCGCAAGAAGAGCCCGGCGCTGCGCGCCATGGTCGCGGCCTACGCGAGCGGTGCGCCGCATGAGCAGGCGGTGCGCAGCGAGAGCGACATCAGCGCCGACGAAGTCGAACGGTTCTGGCAGGAATTCGTGCCCGAGGTCGCCTCGACGCGCGGCGACCTCGACGCGCTCGACGAGACAGCGCGGACCATCCACGAGCGCTTTGGGCTGGCCGTCCTCCTGCGCCTCGAGCGCATCGCGGAGCGCTACGCCTTTCTACTGCGGCTCCGGCTCGAGCCGCACTTCTATGGAGGAGCAGAGCCGGTCATTTCGAAGCGTTCAAACTTTCGCTTTCATCTCTTACTCCACGAGCTCATTCTCGATGGGCGCGAGGCTTACGCGGAATTCCTGCGATCTCCCGAGTCCGTGGCAGCGCGTGCGGCGCAGCAGACCGAGGCGAGCGAGCTGCAGTTCATCGGTGTGGTGCGTCACGAGACCGTCCGCTATCACGGCCGGGCGCTGCGCGTCGCGCGCCGCCTGACCAACGTGGCCGAGCCCTTCCTGCCGGGCATCCTCGAGTTCAAGGAGCTCTTGACCGCCTACGTCCCGGCGGACGAGCGCTGGCTGCCCAGCTGCGAGCGCTCCCAAGCCGGCGTATGGACGTGCGCCGACTTCGTGGTCGAAGCCCATGCCTCGCATGGGCGAGCGGACTGACGGCGAAGGCTCGGGTCAGTCCTGCTTGAACTTCAGGGGCCGTTCGCCATCCCAGGCGAGACCTGCCGCGAACTGCTGGATCGTATCGACGAAGAACGCGTTGTAGAAGTCGCGACCGCCGTAGTAACGCGCGAAGAAGCCGAGGCCTGTGAGCCAGTAAGGCCCGAGCACCAGTTCGACCAGACCGGCTTTGGAGGGCGTGTGTCCATGGGTCGCTGGGTAGTATTGGGCCGCGCTGCGCACCATGAGCGTCGCCCAACCGAAGCGCCTCTTGCCCTCGACGCTGAAATTGAGTCGGCCCCAGCCGTAAAGGCGACGCAGCGCGGGGTCCATC
>CAZYWR010000623.1:0-2624 GCA_964651185.1 uncultured Polyangiales bacterium | reverse complement strand
CCGGCAGCGTGAACGCGAGCACGCCCAGGACGAGTGCGAGCTCGGGGCGCGCTATCTTACGCGCCCGCAGCACGTCGATGGCGATCGGCAACGCGATCAAGACCGCCAACAGATGCAGCTCCGGACGCGTCAAGCAGCCGGCGCCGAGCAAGAGGCCGGCGCCGAGGTAGCGACGTTCGATCGCCGCACCTCGCTCCCCGGCGTGAAGGCGTTCGCGCGCACGGTAGAGGACGAAAGCGCCGGCCAGCGGCAAGAACGCGGCGAGCGGCTGCTCGAGTCCGCTCTTCGCGTAGAGCACGAAGCTCGACGAGCTCGCGAGCCAGAGGGCGCCCCAGAGCTGCAACAGGTCGCGCCGCGCGCCGTGCATCCATGCGCTGAAGCGTGCGGTCAAGAACAGGCAGCCGATGCCGAGTGCGCTCCCGAGGACCTCGCATACCTGAAACAGGTCGAGCCCGAGCGCTTCGAAGGGCGCGAGCACCAGCACCCACAGAAAGTTGGTGATGCCTTCGAGCCGTTCGCCCGCGTTGAAGACCAGCCCCTGACCGGTGACCAGGTTGTGCGCGTAGCGAAAGGAGATGTACGCGTCGTCTTTGACGAACTCGAGCACCACCAAGATGCCGAGCACGAACAGCAGAACGGGAACCGCGATCGCGAGGCGCTGCCAACGCTCGGTGCGCGCTCGCACCAGGCTCGGACGCGCGCTCTCTTCATGGGTGGGCGTCCGCGAAAGCAGGAAGAGCGCGAGGCCGGCGCTGGCGCAAAGCCCGAGCAGCCACGCCCACCACGGGCGCACCCAGGTCAGACGCTCTTCACTCCGGAGCTCGCGCGCGGAGAGTCTGCGCTGCGTAAGGTCGGCGTCGCGGGCGACCACCTCGCTCGTACCCACGAACACGCGGTTGTCTTCGCTGGCGGGCTGGGTCACCGTCATGCGATCGCCCGAGGTGGGATCGTAGAGGCCGGCGTAGATACGCAGCCATCCCGCTGCGCAATTGCGCGCCACCTCGGCCACGGCTTCGTGCGTGATGGTTCCGCGCCAACGCGTCGTGGGCAGATCCGGCCTCCGGCTCACGTTCATGCGGCACGCGCCGAGCTCGCCGGAAGTGGACTCGGCGTGGACGAAGACGGCGTAGTCTTTGGATAAGGGCTGCGCCGCGGCGAACTCGAGCCGTACCGTGAGCCGATCACCGCGCGCGACTTGCTCGGGTGCGCTCACTGCGACCAGCTCGAGGCCCTGCTCGAACGCGATGCGATCTCCGCCGCCGAGCTCAGCGAGCGCGAGGACGAGCAACGGAATGAGCGCGACGAGCACCCCCGCGATCACGAGCTGCATGCGTCGGCGCGGGTTCGGCTCGCGCGCGGGCTCGCGCGCCTCGGGGGACTCAGGTGGCGCCGGGGAGATCATTCGCGCAACCATGAGCGCAGACGGCCCCAGGGTAAAGGTGATGGTGCCGAGCTCCAAGCATCGGCCGGGTGACGAAACGGGGCCGATGTGGAAAAGTGCCAGCTTCTACCCGGCACGCGGGGTCACGCGTTCGCCATCAAAGCTTTGAAGAAGCGGTGACAACCACACGGCGCCATACGAGGCAGCTTGCGCACGGCGCAGTCGCGAACCGGGCACGCATCGGTTCGCGCGAGGGGGGATAGGTCTCATGCTGCGTTCGTTCATGCACGCCTTTCGCCTGCTGATCGTCGGAGCCGGGCTCGTGATTCTGGGGGCGATGTGGACCACCCGCCAAGCTCGCGCCGTCAGTCCGGACGTGGTGATAAGCCAAGTGTACGGAGGCGGCGGCAACTCCGGCGCCACCTACACGGACGACTTCATCGAGCTCTTCAATCGCGGCGCGGCGACGGTAAGCCTCGCCGGATGGTCCGTACAGTATGCATCGAGCACAAGCACCAGTTGGCAAAAGACCGACCTGAGCGGATCGATCGCACCTGGCCAATACGTGCTCGTCCAGGAAGCCGCCGGTACGGGCGGAACCACGGCGCTGCCGGCGCCGGACGTCGACGGCGCGATCGCGATGAGCGCCACTGCCGGCAAGGTGGCGCTCGTCCAAAGCGGGGACGTCATCGCCTCCGGCACAGCCTGTCCCGGCCCGGCGCAAGGCGTGGTCGACTTCGTGGGTTTTGGCTCGGCAAACTGCTCGGAGACGAGCCCTACGCCCGCACTCTCGAACACCACCGCCGCGCAGCGGCTCGGGAGCGGCTGCACGGACAGCGACGACAACCAAACCGACTTCGCCGTCACCGCGGCGAGCCCGCGCAATCGCGCGTCGGCGCTCGCGAGCTGCGCCGAACAAGCGCCCTCCGTAGCGACCTCCGGTGCGGCGCCCTGCTCGGCTCCCGACACGCCGATCGGCCAGATCCAAGGGAGCGGCACGAGTGCAGCGCTGACCGGCACGCGCACGGTCCAAGGGGTCGTGGTCGCCGACTACGAGTTTCCGGGCACCGGTACCCATACTGACTACCTGCGCGGCTTCTACGTGCAGGACGTACCTGGCACGGAGGATGGCGACCCCAACACGTCCGACGCGATCTTTGTGTTCAACGGCAACGACAACTCGGTCAGCATCGGGCAGGTGGTCCAAGTCACGGGCACCGTCAGCGAGTACGACTACGGCAGC
>CAZYWR010000622.1:0-2943 GCA_964651185.1 uncultured Polyangiales bacterium | reverse complement strand
GCGCGGCAATCCGCAGGCGACGGTGGAGCTCGCGGAGTGGCTGGTGGAAGGCGGCCACGTGGTGCACGAGGGCGGCCGCTGGCTCATCCCGGACACGCTTTCCGGGCTGCCGCTGCCGGCCAACGTCGACGACGCCTTGCGCCAGCGCCTCGCCGCGCTCAGCGCGAACGCCATCTGGCTCGGCGCCGCGGTGGCCATCGCGGGGGACGCGGATTTGCCCGAGAGCGACTATGGCGCGCTGCTCGGGGGCGCGGAGCTCGCGAACACCGCGCTGGTCGAGCTGCTCGGCGCGCACGTGCTCACGCCTCATGGCCGTGGCCATACGCTCACGCAGGCCGCATACCGCGAGCTGTTGGTCGAGCGCGTCGAGCCCGCGCTGCTGGGGACGCTACATCGGCGCATCGCCCAGATCTGCCGGTCGCACGAGCAGCTGGACTGGGCCATCTACCATCTATTCTACGGGGCCCGCCGCGAGGAGGCGGTAGATCTGCTGCTGGCGCGGCTTACACACGGGCATTCGCCCGCGCACATCCTCCACAGCCTCGAGGAGCGCGTGGCCTGGCTACGCGAGATGCTCGACTTCTGCCGCGCGGAGCAGCGGCCCGCCGCCGACCTGTTCGCGCTGCAAAACGAGCTGGTGCGCAGGGCCGAAATCAAAGCCTCGCTGGCGCGCGGGGAGATCGCCGAGCTCAGCGCGCGGTACAAGGAGCTCACGGGCTACAACGATTGGCGCGCGCTCCCCGAAGACATGCCGCCCGCCGCGCGCATCGGCGCGGCGCTCAAGCGCGCTACCGAGCGCCATCAACGCATGCCCGAACACGAGCGCATCATCGCGCCGCGCGAGGCCCTGCCCAGCATGGTGGAGTTCATCAGCTCGTGTCTCGCGAGCGCCGCGGCCAACAGCGAGCTCGCGCTGCTCGAGCAGCTCCCTCCGCTCGCGCCGTTCGCGCCTTTGTCCGACTCGATCCGCTTGATGTCGCGCTACGTCGAGGCGGTGCAGGCGACCATCGGTGGCCGCGCGGACGTCGCCAGCGCCACGTTCATCGGGGTCTTGAACGAGCTCGAGGGCGAGGGCGGCGCGAAGCTCGGCGCGACCGCGGCCCGCCTGCGGCGCCACGCCATGATCGCCATCGGCATGCTCAACGCCGGGATGAGCCGGTCGATCGCGCTCGACTACGCCGATCGTCTGGCGGCTTTGGCCCAGGAGACGCGCGACCCTTACGCCAAGTCGACGTCGCTGCGCGTGCGGCACCAGTACCATCTGCGCCGCGGTAACTGGCGCCAGGCTCAGCACTGGCAGCACCAAGTCGAGCTCGACAAGCTGACCGACCGGAGCGCGATCTTTAATCCCTCGGGCATCTACGCCCTGTCTTGGATCTACGCGACCATCGGCAGCGCGAGCGGGATGCGGGAATGCCTGACACAGATGCGCGAGTACAGCGCGGTGTCCGAGGGCTTACGCATCTGGGAGCGCTACATGGCGGCCGAATACGATCGCCTGCGCGGCGCGGGCGAGCTGGCGATCCCGCAGTACACGGCGATCCTGGAGTCGGAGGCGGGCCGGCATATGGCCTGGCTCTACGCCGCCCACGGCGTGCTCTTGTGCCACGAGAGCCTCGGCCATCTCGAGCAGGGCAAAGCGCTCGGCGAGCAGCTATTACAGCGGGCCGAGGCCGCGCGCCTGAGCGCGGCGCGCGGCCTCATCCTGCGCCCGTTGAGCCTGATCGAGGCGCGCCTGGGTCTGTTCGCGCAGGCGCTCGCGCATCTGTCGGAGAACATCGAACAATGCGAACGGCTCGGGATGGGCGGCATCAACCTGGGCATCGCCTACGAGTTTCGCGCGCGCGTGGCGATCCTGGCCGGCGATAAGCACACGTTCGAGAGCTACGCCGAGCTGTGCGCGGAGTAGTACCACGCCGGCGGCGGGAGCCCCGAGCTCACCGCCCGCTTCGACGCGCTGCTCAGCGAAGCGCGCCGCAGCGGTGTGGTCGACAGCAGCTGGCGCGCGCGCGAGCTCGGGCCCATGACCCTCTCGCACGCGCAGGTCGAGCTGCGCGACCGCCTCGCCGACTGCACCTCGCCCGCGAGCCGGCAGCTGCAGGCGCCGCTCGCGCTCGCGCAGTCTGCGAACGCGCTGGGCGGCCTGCTCTATGGCGTGACCGAGCACGGACTCGCCCTGCTCGCTCAAAGCGCCGGCGAACAGGGGTCGCCCGCGTCGCACGAATCAGCCACGCGCCACCTCCACACCGCGCTTCACCGACGCGCGCAAAGAGCGCCCGATCCGAACGCGCTGCCCTCGGAGCCCGACACCAGCGCCTTTGGGGAAGCGGAAGGAGGCCCGTCGGCGAGCGGCAGCATTGCGACGAGCACCGGCTCGCTGTCGGTGTCGGTCACGGGCGTGGGCCTGCGCGGCGAAGACAGCGATGGAATGTCGCCGCAGGTGCTCTACACTGCGCGCGGGCGCGCGCTCGTGGGCGTGATCCTCTTGCGGGCGGGCGCCGCCCCCCTACGCGCGCCCGATAGCGAGCTGCTCGAGGTCGTGGCCGACGTGTTGCTGGCCGCCGGCGACGTGTGCCCCGCGCCTGAAGGATCGCGCCAAAGCGCCGCTTGCTAAGGTCAAGGCCCGTCCGAACAAAGCGGCCAACTCGCGGCGGCATGCGCGCTGCGCAGGGCCGTTCGTCCTCGGACTCGGCGTGCTGTGCAGCGCGTTCGATCTCCTCTACATCGGCCTCTTGCTGCGCGCCGACCTGTTCGCGGAGGAGCGTCAGTCCTCGCCGCGCTCGTTCGCGCCGTCGTCGTCGCTGGGAGCCGCCGTTTCCAGCCCGAAGTGACGGATGCGATCGTAGAGCAGGGCCCGGCGGATCCCGAGCAGGCGCGCGGCCTCCGCGCGTTTGCCGCGGGCGCGCGCGAGCGCCTTCTGGATGAGCGAGCGTTCGAGGCGTT
>CAZYWR010000621.1:0-3640 GCA_964651185.1 uncultured Polyangiales bacterium | reverse complement strand
GGAGCCGGCCGCGGCGCTGGGCGATTTCCGGAGGGCTGGTGCTCGCTTGCATCGCGCTGTGGGCCGTGTGCTCGCACGACGCGCCTCCGGCGACCACCAAGGCCGAGCAGCCTGCCGCGCCGCCCTCCCTTCCGCAGGTTGAGCGCGAGCGAGCCGCCGGCGACGGGCGCGGTCCGGGTTCTCCGGCTCTGCGCGCGGAGGAGGCGTCTGCGCCCGGAGCCGCGGTCCGCTCTTCTGCGCCGGCGCGGTCGCTTTCCACCTCCGCGAGCGAGCAAAATAACCAGGCGGCGCCCTCCCGCGACCGGAGTGAAGTGCAGCCGCGCCACGGGCCTGCTCATTCCAACGTCGCCTCGGCCAAGCGCGCCTATCGCGCCGGCCAGCTCAGCGAACGGGCTTACGACGACGCGATCCGGGCCCTCAAGATCCGGCGTTCCACGCGCATTTTGGCCGAGAAGTTGAACTACAAGCGCGGCCTGATCAGCCGCGAGGAGTACAAGCGCCGCGTGGACCGCATCGACGCCGAGTACGAGGGCCGCTGAGCGCGCCAGCACGCGCGCTCCATGGCCCATCGTCGCAATGAAAGCCGCTGAGGGCGCCGGCACGCGCGCTCCATGGCCCGTCATCGCAATGAAAATGACGCCGCGAAGCGGCGCCTCATGCGCATCTCCGGTCCGTCGCGATGTGACGTGGCGAGGCTGTCTGAGCCGAGCGTCGTGGCCGGGAAGGACGTGTGGGCAAACCCGGTAAGTCGAGCGAATCGGCCGGACGCGGTCCGGCCCGATCCGATCCGGCGCGTGCTGTTGATCAGTGGCAAAATGACCGCTGATCGTGAGCTGGAGGGCAGGCCCTGTGACGAACTCCAAAACATTGGATGCGCGGCTCCCCTCCGCCGAGCGCACGGGCCTGTACGTGATTTTGCGGCCCGACCTAACGATCGTAGACGCCAGCAATGCGTATCTGCGCGCGACCATGACATGGCGCGAGACGCTGCGCGGCGTCCACATGCTCGAGGCCTTCCCGGATAATCCCGATGATCGAGACGCAGACGGTGTTCACAAGTTGAGCACATCGCTGCGCAAGGTGATCGAAGAGCGCGCGCCAGACGTGATGGACGTGCAGAGATACGACGTCCAGGATCGCGTCTCTCCGGACGGACCATGGGTAGAGAAGTATTGGAAAGTGGTGAACTACCCTGTCTACTCCGACCAGCGCCGCAAGCTCGTGCGCGTGGTTCACCGCGTGGTCGACGTGACGGACCTGGTGCTCACCGAGCGCCGCATCGCAGAGCTCCTGCAGGTGAACCACGAGCAGGAGCGGTCACTCAAGGATCTGCTCGCACAGCTCTTGGAGCGGCACCGGAACCTGGTCACGGCGCGCACGAAGCTCACGCATTCCTTTCGCTGCGCCTGGCAGCTGCCCGATCGAGATCTCGACTTGCCGAGCGGCGTCCGCGCCGTGCAGGCACATGTCTATCTGCACGCGGGTGAGCGTGTGCCGGTCACCGGCCTGTACCGGCCTTTCCACATGCCCGGCTGCGAGGCGTTGCGCGATCCGAAGCTGTTCGTGGAGGGCGAGCCGCTCCCTCCGTGTCGGCGCTGTCCGGATGTGCGCTACCTGCTCCGCGACGGATACAACCTTCGCAAAGATGCAAGCCGGTAGCACCCGCGTGCGCGCACAGGCGCGGGTACTGCGCGACCGGTCCGCGAATCGCCACGTCGGCGACGATCGCGCGTGTCAGCATGTCGCGCCGGCTCAGCCGAGCGCGCGCTCAACCCGCTCTCTCTCGTGCGCTGCGCGCGCTTCCCACGGGCCCAAGGGCGCGGCGCTGCGGCTCGGGCACAGCTCGTTGAGGGGGCACTCCTCGCACAGCGGGCGCTTGGCCAGACATGTGTAGCGGCCGTGCAGCAGGAATCGGTGACCGAAGTCGATCCAGGCGTCGCGCGGAAACAGCCGGCACAAGTCCTGTTCGATGCGCACGGGGTCCGTCTCGCCAGTAAGTCCGAGCCGCTGTGAGACGCGCGCTACGTGCGTGTCGACCACGAAGCCGGAGGCGATGCGATAGGCGGTGCCGAGCACGACGTTGGCCGTCTTACGCGCTACGCCGGGCAGCTCCGTGAGCGCTTCGAGCGTGCGCGGCACCTCGCCGCCGTGGTGCTCGACCAAGCGCTGGGCCGCGCCCCGGATGGACTTCGACTTGTTGCGGAAGAAGCCGGTCGGCTTGATCAGGCTTTCGAGCTCTTCCTGATCGGCCGCGGCGAGCGCGAGCGCGTTGGGAAAGCGCGCGAGCAGCCCCGGCATGACCGCGTTGACGGTGCGATCGGTGCTCTGCGCCGACAAGATGGTGGCGATCAAGAGCTCGAACGGCGAACGAAAGTGGAGCTCGCACACCGGCTTCGGGATCGCGCATGCGAGCCGTTCCCGGATCGCCTCCGCGTCGGCGGGCGCGTTCCGCCGCGCCTTGATCTTCGTCTCGGCCGCACCGATCTTGGTGACGCGGGTTTTGGTGACGCCGGTCTTGGCCGCACCGGTCTTGGTCGCGCCGGTCTTGGTCGCGCCGGTCTTGGTTGCGCTGGTCTTGGCCGCGCCGGTCTTGGTTGCGCTGGTCTTGGTTGCGCTGGTCTTGGTGACGCCGGTCTTGGTCGCGCCGGTCTTGGCCGCACCGGTCTTGGTTGCGCTGGTCTTGATGGCGCTGGTCTTCGAGTTGCGTGCGGAGGTCGCCTTGATGGCGCGCACCTTCGCGCCGGTCTTGATCGCCAAGGTGCGTGCGTGCGCCAGCTTTTTGCTCGCCATGGTCTTCACTCGCGGGGCGGAAACTTCTGCAGCATGCGCTGGAGGCTGCGCCGGTGCAGCCGGAGCTTGCGCGCGGCCTCGGACACGTTGCCCCCGCAATCCGCGAGCACGCGGCTCACGTGTTCCCACTTCACGCGCTCGAGCGAGGGCGGATCGGCCGCTTGGTCGAGGCTGCCGTCGGGCGGCGCCGCAGCGCGTGCGAACGCATTGAGCACCTCGTCCGCATCGGCAGGCTTCTGCAAATAATAGACGGCGCCGAGCCGCATGGCATCGATGGTGGTGGCGATGCTGCCGTAGCCGGTGAGCACCACGATCTTGGTCTCCGGGTCGATCTCGCGCAGCGAGCGGATCAGCTCCAATCCGGAGGCGCCGGGCATGCGCAGGTCGACCACCGCCAGCTCCGGCACGCATTCGCGCGCCACCGCCAGCGCCTCGTCGTAGTTGCCGGCCGTGCGGACCGCCATGCCCCGCGCGGCGAGCGCGCGCGCCAGCCGTTCGCGCAGGCGCTGGTCGTCGTCGACGACCAAGATGAGCGGGGCGCTGTCTTCGATGGCTTGGCTCATGACCGCTTCTTACTTGGCGTAGGCAGGCTCGCCCTGCGGCAAAACGACGCGGGCGCGGGTGCCCTCGCCGAGCTGCGACCAGAGCTCGAACTGACCGCCTAAGCGCTCGCACAGCGCGCGCGCGAGGAACACGCCGAGCCCCATGCCCTGGCCCGCCGGCTTCGTGGTGAAGAACGGCTCGCCGACTTTGGCGAGCAGCTCGGCGCTCATGCCGCTGCCGCGGTCGCAGACCTCGATCGCGATCCGGCTGCCGAGCTGTTCGGCGCGCAACGTGACCGGCAGGGTCG
>CAZYWR010000620.1:0-2999 GCA_964651185.1 uncultured Polyangiales bacterium | reverse complement strand
AAAGAGTAGACTCGTCGCGCGACATATGTATCAGTGTGCGCTCGAAAACGCGGGACGCCCCCGAGCCCGCTGGGATTGCGCTGCGGCGCATTTTCTCCAGGAGCAGTTTAATGAACCGACTACTTATTCTGTTGGCGCTGGCTGGCGTCGGTACGGCGATGGCGTGTGGCGATGACGGCGACGACGACTCCAGCTCGACGCAGGACGCTGGCAATCACGACGCGGCGACGGTGAACGACGCCGGGCAGGTATCGCGCGGCACGCAGATCGACAACGTCGGCGCCGAGTGCACGAGCAACAGCGACTGCAAGGGCAAGGGCACGATCATGTGCTACAACAACTTTCTCGGCACTGACTATCCCGGCGGCTACTGCTCGGCCGCGTGCATGGCGGACGACGAGTGCGGGACCAACGGTGCTTGTCCCGTCGCGCAGCTCAACACTCTTCCGCTCGTGGGTACGTTCGTCGCGGGGTTATTGCCCGAGAACTGCTTGCTGAAATGCGACAAGTCGCAATCATCGGCCTGCCGCACGGGCTACAACTGTCAGTCGCTCGACGACGCGCTCGGCGCGGCGGCCTCGCTCATTGGCGGCTTCTTGCCTGCCAACCTCACGTCACAGCCCTACTGCCTGCCACCGGTGAACATCACTATCCCGGACGGCGGCTTCGTCTTCCCGCTGCCTGATGCGGGCGTGAGCCACGATGCCGGCGTGACGAGCGGCGTAAACGGCGGTTTGGACGCCGGCGCAGGCGTCGACGCGGGACACTGAGCGGGGGGCATGCGCCGCATCGACGCATGACTTCGGTGCAGGCGCGATGCACTCTCTTGGATCAAACCAGCCGCACTGGCGCTGGCGTCCGTCTAGAGTCTGCCGGCACGCAAGCAGCCTCAAAGCTGGCCACCGGGTCGCGGTCGCTCGCAACTGTTCGGCAAAAATTCATCCACGACAAACCTGGGGCTGGTTCACGCATTGTGCTAATCGCGCGTGATCCCTTGTCACCCATCTCCCAAAGGGCCCCGTTCTAGCGGCGCGGGCTGTTCGAAACAGTAGACTGCGAGCGCGAACTATGTATCAGTGTGCGCTCGAAACCGCGGGTCACCCCAGCCCGCCCGGGGTCGCGCTGCGGCGCATTTTTCTTCGAAGGAGAGCAGGTATGAAGCGGCTACTTACCTTGTTGGCGCTGGCAGGCCTCGGTGCGGCGGCGGCTTGCGGAGGCGGAGGCGGCAGCTCGAATGCCGATGACGACGACAACGACACGTCGAGCAACAGCAACTCCAGCAAAGCGAGCAAGGACGCCGGAAAGAGCACGAAGGACGCCGGAAAGAGCACGAAGGATGCGGGCGACGAGACTGCCTCGCGCGGCGTTCAGATAGACAATCTCGGCGACCCTTGCGAGAGCGCGGACGATTGCACGGGCGACGGCGAGGTCGACTGCACGACCAATTTCTTCGGCACGGACTTCCCGGGCGGCTATTGCACCGCGGCGTGTATGACGGACGATGAGTGCGGTTCCGACGGCGCTTGTCCGTTCGCCTCGATCGGAAGCCTCGCCGGTGGACTCGGCGGGATTCTCGGCGGAGCGCTTCCCGGCGGCGCCGCCGGCGGCCTCGGTGGCGCGATCAACTGCGTGAAGAAGTGCGACAAAGACGACCCGAGCACTTGCGATCGCGATGGGTACTCGTGCACGACACTCTCGGAGCTCCCCGGCGTCGGCACGTTTGCCTCGTTCCTGGGCCCTGGTGCATCGACCCCGCTCTGCTTGCCGCCAGTGACAGTTCCCATGATCGACGCGTCGATCCCGACGGGCCCCTCGTCTGATGCTGGTGCCAGCCATAGCGATGCGAGCACGACCGGTGGCGCTGACGCTGGGAAGACCACGGACGCCGGGCACAGCGCCGACGCAGGGGCTGCGAAGGACGCCGGACGCTGATCGCGCTGTCGAGCGCGTGCTGATCGCGCGCTCCAGCGACCGGCGCGCCGGCACCGAGCCACGCTCGGACGTCGCGACGCGCGTCGGACATCGCGGCGTACTTTCCGCGCGCTGTGCTTGGCGGCAAGCATAGGCGCGCGGCTTCGCCGTGCATGATCGAACTTTGCGTGTCGGTTGGAAGCCGAGCACGGCGACCTTGCCACGTGCGCAAGCCGCGTTGCGGCGATCATGAGCGAGTAAGAGCTCTTCGTCAGCTCGCTGAGATCGCTCGGCCGCACGAGCTCGCGCGTATGTACCGCAAGCGAATGGCCGAAAACTCCCCAGCTGTGGCCTTCCACATCACATGCAGACTGTCCGGTTGAACCGTTGACGGTAAGACGGCTCGGCGGGCGGATTTGCCGTAGCGCTCGCGGGTTTACGGATGCTAGGGGAAACGCAGATACCCGAGCCGCGCGCGCTGCGTGCCGGACGGAGGGGAGATCATGGCTCGCATCATCCATCGCAGCGTCTACGCCATCAGTCGCACGGCACTCATTGCGCTGACGGCTTGGGGAGCTTCATCTTGCGGCAGCAGTGACGATTCGCTTTCTGGTAGCCAGAGCAGTTCGAGTTCGCGGAGCAGCAAGCAGAGCGACGACGACGACGAACAACACACCTCCGACGCCGGCAAATCGAGCTCCAAGCCTGCCGTGCACGATGCCGGTAAGGTGAGCGCGACCGATGCAGGTCACGCCAGCGACGCGAAGGCGGCGAGCACCGACGGCGCCACGACGAAGGGCAGCACGGGCGCAATCGACGGCGGCACAGGCGCCGCAGCGGCGAGCGGGGGCGCGTTCTGTGACGTGCTCGCGATCGCGCAGACGAAGTGCAGCCTGTGCCACGGCAGCCAGGTCGCATACGGCGCGCCCATGTCGCTCGCGACGCACGATGACTTCGTGGCGCCTGCCGCGGTGACAAAGGGCAAGAAGGTGTTTGAGGAGATCGGCGTACGCATCCACGACACGACGCACCCGATGCCGCCTGCCGGTCAACCCACGCTCACGGACGACGAACTCGCCAAGCTCGAT
>CAZYWR010000619.1:0-8646 GCA_964651185.1 uncultured Polyangiales bacterium | reverse complement strand
CGAGTTGCTTACAGCTGAGGCTTTCGGCAGCGTAGAAAGGACGAACTTGGTTGGTCCGGGTTCGTCTTCGGGCCATTCGACGAGCAGCCATTCCGGCTCGCGGGGCGTACCGTTCTCCCGTTCAGCGACCACACGCACCCGAGCAAAGCGGGATCGCAGTGCCTTCTGCGTGCCCATGGCGGCTCGACACGATCGCGACCAAGCGCGCCTGGCTCTCCGCGCGTTCAACCGAGCAACGAAGTAGTGCCGATCTGCTGTTTGAGCGCGCGCTGCAGGTGGTGGCCGACCGCGCCTAGCACTTCGGCAGGACAAGGCGTCGGCTCCTCGTCCGCTGAGCCGAGCACGGCCACACCGACCACCCCGTTCGCCTTGGCGCCCGCTGCGAACAGCAGCCGAGCACGGCCGCATCCCCTCATCGATGGTCGCGGTCTTCGCGGCAGAGCCGAGAGGTCAACGCTTACGCTAATCGAGCCACAAACTTCCGTTATGCCCGCGAAAGCGAAGCGGCCATGCCGTTGGTGCAACTCCGGGACTAGGCGTCTGCACCGCGATTAGGTACGTACCATCGGCCTCCACCGCCAGGTACATCACACCATTGTTATCCAAGGCTATTCCTGGCCTCGGACAACGATAGTACTTGTTGAGAACCGCGGGCACAGGCAATGTGACCCGCCATTTCTCTTCCAGGCCGCCAGTGTATGCGACGAGATCTGGAGCCACGTTCGCGTCCGCACCACCAAGGCCCCTGTTGTCGCATGTGACGGCATAGAATGTTCCGTCGGCGCCCGCAGCAATCGGTGTTCCGGTCGCCGTTGGACCCGCCAAGCGCCCGCCGTCGACTACTGATACCATCGCAAGCTGCATGCCGTCCGTTACGAAGACGCGCTCGTCCGGCAACCCGAGGACCATCGGTAGCTGGTCCTGCGACCCGCGCCATCGGGACTGACCGCATTCGTCGAGAAGCGCTAGCGGAGATTGCATGATGAACCCGCGGCTGCTCAGCAATCCAAGAACGGCCGTCGATGCTTCGAGTCCAATTCGCCGCCCGGAAAGCGGATCGATGACCCAGTTCCCAGCAGGTTCGTGCCGCTCGGCAAACCATGCCAGCGCCACGCCACCAATGCTCGGTGCTGGGTAAACATCAAACATACCATCGACGTAAAGTGGCGTCTGCCATAGGACGCCAGGCTGTCCCCCTGTACTCACGCCATACATCACGCCATCGTTGCAGATAGCGATGAGCAGTTCCCAGGAGTTCGAATAAAGCAGTCTGCATTGTGACCACTCGTCGCCGATGGGGCTTCGGCCGCTCAGAGCTACGCTCCAGATTGTTCGACCTTCGCCGCCGACCGCATAAATATTTCGCCCTCCCAACAGAAAACGTCCGTCCGTTGTTACCACCACATCTCCGAATATTTCGCTCCCGGAGCTTGAAAATGTCGTCACCTCACCAGAATCTTTATTGACTATGACCAGACTATTGCCCACGGTCAGAGCCACTGCGTCATTTGACATCACGAGCTGCTTCGCCTGTCCCCCGACAAGGGATGCGATCTTCTTTGTCCAGATCACGCCCGGCGTAGCCCCTGCCAGCGCCGGCTGTACACCTCCGACGTCCACGGGGGGCCACGCCGCGAAACAGTAGTTCTCCAAAGTGGCATCGGCAAGTGTGGCCTCACGAGCCCCGTCAGTCTCGTGACCACCGTCCAAAGACGAATCCACGGAACAGCACGTTGCATCGGTCAGTCGTGACACGCCACTGTCCCCCGCACAGCAAACGGAGCCGTCCGTTAGAGATGGTGTTGCATCACGCGTTTGGGTCGAGCGCTTTTGTCCGGAGCAGCCGGTCTGCCCAATGGGCAGACCGAGCACAAGACACAGAAGTGCAGACCATATCTCGCTTTTTGCCCACATCTCCATTCCGCCTTCGACTACAGGGGAACGCATCCACCCGCGCCCAGTGAGCAGTCAAGCATCTCAGTAATATAAAAGTAATCGTTTTGATCTTTGAGTTGCAGATTCGCCATGCCATCTGCTACTGGATGGAACCAGATCTTGCGCGGCGATACCATTTTCCAAGTCGCACGCAGGTTGACGTCGGCGCCAGTCTCGTAGAGAAGGTCGCCACTACCGTCTGCAGTAGCCCAATGATTGAAGAGCGCGATCGGGTTGTCGCGCCACTGAAAGCGCCGACTTGAAACCGCTCCAGGGTCATTTCCCTCGGTCTTCATAAGTCGAAATACGTTGTCCGCATCTGTCGAATTGAAAAGGAGTTAGAACTGACCAGTGGTGCCATCGCTAGTCGAAAAGGGAACAAAGGCGAGAGATGGCGCGGCGTCGGTCGCCACCTGTCCGAACGGCCAGATACCCGTAAGCTGGGTCCAGTTGTCGGCGGCGGCGTTATAGCGCCATAGGTCGATAATGTTCCCGTTCCCTGGGTTTGCAATCGCGGCATACCAGGAAGGACTCGCGGTTCCGACTTCAAAGCCGCTCGTCACGGAAATGCCGAAACTCATGGCAATCGGCGCCCCGGTCGGTATCTTCTCGTATTGCGCCGCGCTCCAGGTGAACGTCGCCGGATCGAAATCCCGATGCCAAACTAAGCCGTAGAATTCGTAGTACAGGCGCAGCTGGCCGCCGGGTCCGGCAGGGACGAGTTCAGGCTCAATGTCGGTACCTGTGGTGTCAATTGGAATTGGGAGAGTCCACACGTCAGCCGAGAGTCCAATTTGGTACCAAAAAGTGCCGCCTGCGTCGATGTAGACCAGCATTAGAACTTCTGAGCCCCCCGTGACGAATCGAGCTGCAGCCGGCGCAACCGCACTACCGCCAATCGAACTGTCAATGAGCTTTGGGCCAACCCAGCTCACACAACTACCGACACCGTCGCCTCCCGCGCAGGAGGCGAAACTGGTCGTATACCGATACTGCAACTTGTTATCCGAAGAACGGCGGGAGAACAGGTAGAACCGCTGAGGACTGCTGAGACGCGCAAACGCCGGACCTGTACCATCCTCTAGGTCCTGTTCGGTCCAGGGCGACGATGGTTCCGGATCTGCGGAGCCGAGCAGCCAGGTTGGCGTACCCCGCGCTATCGAGTCGAAGCGGCCATCGCGGTTCCAGTCGATCTTCCCGTTGGCAGAGTCGGTGACGAAACTCCACGGCGCACTTGCTAAGGTAGTCAGAAGCGATGCACCAAGTCCCGAAGTCACCTCGTTAAGAGAGGACGGATTAATGGGAGCGGCGCTCATCGTGTTCCGAGAGAAGTCCACACCGGGATTAAACTGGTACCCGTAGTTAATCATGCTGGGATAGTTGGGCTTGTTGTTTACGAGGCCGGTGCCGCTGTTTCCGCCGTGCATCAGCCCAACATTGTGCCCAAGCTCATGTGCCATTGTGCGATCGTCGTTGCCGCCTTGGCGGCATGTGCCAACACCCGGCGTATTCCCGCCAGAACCGCCTCCGCCGTTGATATGGTAGTGATGGAACGATCCGACTCGGGTCGGCGTTAGGGCATTGCAGAAGTTGACCCAATTCGTTCTCAATGCTCCGCCCCACGCTCCCCACTTAGTCCAGTCGGATTTCGTCGTTGCCGGATTGGTTCGGCCAATATCCAGATGCGTGTGAACATCTGGCGCAAAGTGGGACGCGACCAGATCCGCACTGGACCCGCTCATTTGAAACAGATCCGCGTTACCTCCACATGGCGCACCACTACAGGGGGAACAGTCCAATTCTACGAAGACATCCTTTGCCTTAGGGTCTGCGCCCCATGTATAGAGCTTTACAGGCGGGGACCCGTCGATGCCAATTGCTTCGGCTGCGTCGTCGAGCCCATCGTCGTCCGTGTCGCGATCAGTCGTCGTCGTTGTCAACACGTTCTCGTAACTGTCTCCCAGGCCGTCGGAATCTGTGTCGGCAACGTGAATATCACCGTCCCACGCGACGGCACCGGGGCCTTCAACCCCAGCGTTAAAACGTCCAAAGACAATGCTGCAGGAGGAACAGCTGGGAGCAAGATGCAGCCAGCTTTGGAGTCCGATGCCATCATCGTCATCGAAGGCAATCGCATTCGACGCTGAACCAGACACGATGACCAGGAAGGCGTCGCTTGGACCGTCGAAATGCTCTTGGGTCCAAACATGCGTTGCGGCCGCCAACGGTCCGACGCCGACGGTATTCCCCGCGAACGTCATGTGCGACGTGGAGCACTGTGTCTGGCGTTCCTCCAGGAGCCGCCGGCTGAAGATTGCTGGTCTCGAATGTAAATGTGACGTTCGCGTCAAGGGCCACGACCGTATCGAAGATGGGCGACATCCAGACGTTATCACGGAACCCCGAGGGATTCGCGAGCGCAGGCGAGGCTGTTTCCAGGGCCAGCAAAGCAGCGAGCGCTGAGAGTGCGTACCGATTGAATGGTAAGAGCATGATCACTCTCCGACCACTTCGCGTTTGAGTTGCGCTTTGATCGCCTCTTGCTGTGATGCACTCAGATCGGTGTACTGCTGCTTCTCTTGTTCCCATCGATTGAGATAGATGTCGGCCCGTCGGCGATACTCCTGGCCGCTAAGTGCTCCAAGGACGGCCGGCGGCTGTCGCACCGGGAGATCCTTCTCAACTTTCGGCTCCATCGCGTCGAAGTCGCCAAGAGCTTCTTTTCCCCTGTAGAGCACGCGGTCGGGCTGCTGCGTAGGAATGCTAACTTTGTCCGGCCGCTGTTCTCCTGGCTCCAGGTCGACTGGAGCGGGAGCAGTCACGCCTGCAACGGGAGGTATCGCGGTAGGTAAATGCTCCGCCACGTTACCTGGCTTGGGAATGGTGGCCTGACTTAGTGCTTGGCCCTCTCTCCCGATCTTAGTTGGCACTGGCTCAATATTGGTACAGCCAAAGGCCAGCACCTGTGCGGCCAGTGCAAGCGCAAGGCAGCGCGTGCGGCCGGTCCACAGCAACCGTTCCATTTGTGAGCTCCTGAAGGTAAGGGGCGATCAAGTGTCAGGCGACGATCCGCGTATCGCGCAAAGGTTGAGGTGAAGCTGCCGTAGAATTGCGTGTCGTGCAGGCATCTCACGCGTTCTCGTACAAACTGTTCTGTCCGGACTGTGGGCAGAAGCTGCTCGTCAACGCTCGCGACTTGCGCCGGAGTATCTCCTGTCCTCGTTGCGCGACTGTCCACAATCTCGCACGCATCATCCCACGCGGCGTGACGCTTGATGCGGTACCTGTGCCGCAGAAGGACGCGCAGGGCGGGCCTTCGCAGCGGACCGCAGCCGCGGGTTCAGTGGATGTGCTTGGTCTCGATGAGGGCGTCACGGTGGTCACACCCATGCAGTTCCCGTCAACGCTTCCCGACGCGCTCTTAGCACCATCGTCCACGCGTGCCGAGGAATCGCGCGTCATCGCGAGCGGCACCGGCAGCAAGATGAGTCCAGTGCGGCCGGTCGAGACGAGCGAGACGGAGCACGACGATGCGCTTCCTGCCGAACTGCAGCGGCATGCTCATGCTGTATTCGATGCCCTCGCGGCGGCTGGTGCCCGCCTGGACGCCGCCGCCCATGGGAAGAGAGGCGCGATACTCGGCGTGTCCGTGATCGTCTCGGCGTTCGGGAACCTCGCCAGGGCGCCGCTGCTTGAGTATCTAGGCATCGTGCTCTTCTGGGCTGCCGCGGCCCTCTTTGGAATAGCGCGCTTCGCGGTGAGTCCCGAGGGTAGGGGCTGGAGCGCTGCCACGCTCTTCTGGAAGGAGTTTGAGGCCCCGTTCGCACACGCGGCGTCGACGCTAGAAGCGTGCGTGAAGAGCTGGGCGAAGCCGCTGCCCAAGGGCGCCGATCTCGACCGAATTCACTCGAACTCCACGCTTCTCAAGACGATTGGCGTGACCGGGTATCCGATCGCGTATTTCCTGGGGTCCGAGGCCGTGCCGATACTCGCGCTGGCCGTGTGCTTCGGCTACGCCGGTGAGGCGTGGTGCGTATGGAAGCGGCCGTCGCTCCGCTCAAGCGCGGAGTCCTGCGAGAATGCGGCGCGCGCGTTGCCGGCCGTGTTGGAGGCAGCCGGCGTCACAGCGGCTGCGGACGACCCCGTGCTCGCGGCGCTGCTGGATGCACTCGCGTCGTGGCGGCCGCGGCGCCGCGCCCGGGAGAGCCAGTACCAACTCGCCTTCTACCGCCGGATCACAGACCTCGAACAGGGCGCGCAGCTCTCCTTGCGAGAGAGCCCGGCCCTTGACGACACGGGAACCATGGACGGGATCGATCGAGCACGCCCGCTCTCGGTGGTCGGCGTCGATCAGATTGAGGCGGAACGCAGTCTTGATCGTGCCGCGCAAGACCGCGAGCATTCTATTGCTCGTCGCAGGGGCGTGTTTCTCGGCAAGCCGAGAGCGGATGGCGGCCACGTGAGCGTGATCAAGCACGTGGAAGGGGAAGCTCAGTTCGTCGGCATCGGCGTCGATCATCTTGACGATGGCACGCAACGCGCCTTGCATGGTGCGGCGAGAGCCGGCGGCGAGTCCAGCGAGGTACACCGCCGCCGGGTTGCGGTCGATCGGGATCGGTGTGGGGACGACGGCGAGGGACGAGGACGTTGTGGACGCTGCGAGCGGATAGCTTTCGAAAACGCTTGTTCTCATAACTAACAAGACGACCGCGACGCGCGGTTTCTATACCGAGCCCGAAGGTTCAGACCAGCCCACTCCGTTTTGCATGGGCAGAGCGGTTCCATGGCGCCCGGCAGGATCAATCCGTCGGCTCCCCCGCTCCAAGCAGCTCTCGCAGCTTCGCCACGCTCCGCACCAGCCCCTGCTCCTGCAAGATGTCGAGGATATCGTCCACCGTTCGCGGTGGATTCTTCAGAGCCGAGGCCTGCTCGTTCACCACCAGGGCTACCTTCGCCGGCGCAAGATCGATCAGATCGAGCACGAAGTCGTCCGGATGCTTCGCTTCAATGCTGAAGGGCGCGAGCCTCTCGACAGGGAAGTCCGCAAGGTTTGCGGTCACGATGAGCTGCGCGTTGGCTTTAATGGCCGCAGCAAGCACATGGCGGTCGTCGGGATCTGGCAATGCGAGCCCGTCGATCAGCGATTCGAAGCCAGTCACCATGCAGTCGGGAATGGCCTCGGTCATGAGCTGGCGCGAGCGGGCAAGGGCTTCGGCGCGCAGGTCCGGTCTGCGCTCGAGGATCGAGCGAAAACATTCGTCGAGAATGGTCTCTGACCACCGAACGCGGACAAGTCCGGTTCGTCCGAGCCTGATCAGCAAATCGCGAACCGGTGCCGGATGCAGCACGCAGGCGTCGTAGAGAACGACGAAAGCCACGCTCAGTAACCGAGACCAAGCTTCTCGGCTTCAGCCGTGAGCTCGTCCTGCACAGCTCTTCGACGGGCGTCGTCCCTCTCTTTGTAAGCGAGCAGATCGGCGACGAGAACACGGCGATGAGTGCCTACAAGGCGATGCGGGAGCTTGCCTTCTTCAAGAAGTCCGACGAGAAACGGCCTCGACACGTTGAGCATGTCCGCTGCCTGCTGGGTGGTTAGCTCTGCGGTCACGGGGACAATGGTGACCGCGTTGCCGTTGGCCATCTGCCCGAGGATTTCGACCAACAGCTCGATCGCCTCCTTGGGCAATGTCACCGACGCCTCACGTCCACCACCTTCGGCGTGAACCGAAAGCGTCTTTGGCGCGCGCTTGGTCGTGAGCCGCGACAGCTCCTTGGCAGCCGTTTTGGCCTGCTCGACGGTGTCGGGCGTGGGCACTCGGAGTGCTGTTGCTGAGCGGATCATAACAGTATCATACCGGCAAACGAAATAAACGCAACGGATACGATCCGCGTGTTGATAGCGGCGCGGAACACGACAGAAGCCCGAAGCCCAACGAAATCACAAAGGACTCTCCGCACCGCCAAGGCACGGCGTGCGGTTCCGGGCTCAGGGCTCACGTGCAAGCGCGGGGATGGCGCCGATGGGACGACGGTGCAGAGCGATTTCCACGGAGAACAGGGACCGCACGAGCACAGTCCTACCGCAGCGTACTCGAGCCACCAAACCTGCGTCCTCGAGTCTCGACACCATGTGGGTCGCGCTGGACGGGGCGATTCCCAGCGCTTTGGCCAGGTCGCCGATTCCGATGATGTGTTGCTCGTCGAGCAGGGCCAGGGCTTCGCGGCGAGTTGGGTGGGCGATGGCTTCGGGAGCGTAAGTGAATCAAACGCACCCGGGACGGGTGGTCGGCGCGCCGCGAGGGTGGGATGGGAAGAGTCTGGGGGCGTGTGGCTTCGGCAAGCGGGGGCGGGGGTGTGGTTGGGAGCACCTTCGGCACGCGAAAGGAGCGGTTTGGGCGTCGCGGGCGCAATCGTCCCTGCACGTCGAGGTTGGCGCGCAGGCCATGCAGGGGAGCTACGCGATGTCGTCGAGCGACTTTCGGCGCAGGACGGTGCTTCGCCAGTACGGCGGACCTCGGCGGGGGGAGCGCGCCGGCACGTCGGTGGGCTCGCCGAGCGCAGCCAAGAAGCGGGCGATGCTCTTGGGCTCGGTCACGAGGGCGCTCAGCTTCATTCGTCCTTGGCAGTTGGGGCACACCAAAACGTCGATGCCGAACGTCCTCTTGAGAAGCTCAGCCCATGGCCAATAAGAACCCGAGTGCTGCGGAAGTG
>CAZYWR010000618.1:0-2012 GCA_964651185.1 uncultured Polyangiales bacterium | reverse complement strand
AGGCGCTCGCGAACGTGAAGCTGATCCGCCATCTGGTCGTGTGCCTCGCGGGCGTCTGTACGCCGCAGGGCACGACCTATACGGCCGGTGGGGGACGCCAAATGGGCGCCGTGAGCCGGTCTTGGGGGCGCCGATGAGTATCAACGGTATTCTGAACACAGGCCTGGCGGGGATGACGGCGACGCAGCTCGCCACCCAGGTCTCCGCCAACAACATCTCGAACGCGGCGACGGTAGGCTACACGCGCCGCGACGCCTCCATCGACCCGCAGGGCGCGCTCACCGGCGGCATTACGTCGAAGCGCGTGGTCGAGCCCTTCATCCAAAAGCGTCTGCTCGGCGCAGAGTCGGCCAACGGTGAGGCGCAGGCCTCGCGCGGCGCGGTCGACGTGCTCGATACCGTGTTCTCCGAGGGTGACGGCAGCATCGGCACCGCGCTCGACAACTTTCAGGTCGCGATACAGAACCTGAGCGCGCAGCCGGAAGATCCGGCGACGCGCCAGCAGGTCCTCTCCAACGCCAACAACCTGGCGGTGGCGTTCGGCAACGCCAACGCCGCGATCGAGCAGGCGCAGTCGGACGCGAAAGGACGCGTCGTCGACGACGTGGCGGCGGTCAACCAGCGCCTGCAGCAGATAGGCCAGCTCGGCACGCAGATCCAGCAAGCCGAGATCGGCGGCCAAGAAGCGAGCGATCTGCGCGACCAGCGCGATCAGCTCGTGCGCGAGGTCGCCCAGCGCATCCCCGTCACGACGCTCGACCAGGGCAACGGTCAGATGGCGGTCCTGCTCAATGGCTCGCAGCAGCTCGTGTCGGCAGACGGGAAGGTCAGCCAGCTGAGCGCGACGGCCGACGCCGACGGCACGATACACATCCAGAAGATCGCCGCCGGCGCGAGCATCGACGTCACCAATCTCGTGACCTCCGGTTCGATCGGCGGCGAGCTCAAGGCGAGCACGGGCGCGCTCGCGGACGCCAAACAGAAGCTCGACCAGCTCGCCTACGACATCTCGACCGGTTACAACCAGGTGCACCAGGCGGGTTACGGGCTCGACGGCCAAAGCGGCCGCAACCTGTTCACCGCGCCCACCCAAGTCAGCGGCGCCGCCAAAGCGTTTTCGGTCTCGAGCGACGTGGCCGGCAACCCTGACAACCTCGCCGCCGCCGGCGACGTCTCCGTGCTGCCGGGCGACAACCGCAACGCGCTCGCGCTCTCCAACCTGTCTTCGGCGCCCATCGCGATGGGCGGCATCACCGTGACGGAAGCGCTCGCGTCGCTCGTCGGTTCGGCCGGCTCCGCTGTGCAAAACGCCACGCAGATGCAGACCTTCGCGTCGGGCGCCCTCGACCAGGTGCAGGCGCTCCAGGACTCGACCTCCGGCGTCTCCACGGACGAGGAGATGGTCTCCATGATGAAGTACCAGCGCGCCTATGAGGCGTCGCTGAAGGTCGTCCAGGTGGCCGACCAGATGTATAGCGATCTACTCGCCCTGCGGTGATGATGTATGCGTGTAACCGACTCCATGACCTACCCCGCCATCCGTAAGCAAATCACGCGCGCCCGCGACGACGTCGCGACAGCGCAAGAGCAGGTGAGCACCGGGCTGCGCGTTCAAAAGCCATCGGACGACCCGGTCGCGGCGGCCCAGGCCCGCCGCGAGCACGCGCGCAAGGCGCTCGCAGACGCCGGCTCGAAGGCGACCGACTACGCCACCACCGAGCTCCAGGGCGCCGATCAGGCTCTGGGAGATGTATACGACGGGCTTACCCGCGTGCGTGAGCTCGCACTCGAAAACGGGTCCTCGACCGCGAGCGCAGAAAACCGTCGCACGGCGGCGATCGAGGTGCGTAAGATTTACGACCAGATGGTGGCGCTCGGCAACACCAACGTCGCGGGTCGGTACATCTTTGCGGGGTACCGCGACAAGGACGCGCCGTTCCAAGACGACGGCACGTTCGTGGGCGACGACTCCACGAAAGAGGTGCAGTCGATCCCCGGTCTGCGGACCACGG
>CAZYWR010000617.1:0-4783 GCA_964651185.1 uncultured Polyangiales bacterium | reverse complement strand
GGCGGACGTCGCAGGTTCGACCCCTGTCCCGCCCACGAATGATTCTCAGCAGTTAGGCCCCCGCAAGCGCTGCCCCAGAGATGCCGCTGCCCCCGATGCTGCCCCTTTTTGCCGGGCTCCTGGGCGGGTGGCCGCTCTCGGCGCTTGCGTCGGCGTCGGCGGGGTCGACAGCTCGGCCACGCGCCGCGGGTCGTTGACGGCACGCGTGACGTCGCCGCCGAAGCCGCGCGCCCGCCCCCCGCCCCGGGACGTCGCGTCAGCTTCGCGCAGGCGCGTGCTGGGTGTCCTCCGCGATCCAGGCGAGGAGTTGCCTTCCGAGGCTCGTCACCTCGACCGGCACGGACGCACGTGCGACCAAAAGGGCGCGCTCATCTTCCCTGGGCGCAAGGCCTTCCATGTCCAGCGCGTCTCGTGAGCTCGGACTCGCGACACAGTCGCTTCGTCCATGCGCCGCTTCAGCTCAGCCTGAAGCACCTCCGACAGGCCCCCTTCGCAGCGGCCTGTTTGTATTCGTCCTGGCACGACATCATGACCCGCAACACGTGCACGTCGCCCGAACTGAGGCGGAGGTGTCTAGTTCTTTTTTGCACGCGGTCGCGACGTCTGATCGCGGCGCCTACGCCACGCGCGCGGCGCGCAGGTCGATCCAAAACGCGATATCGAGCAAGCAGCCTAGATTGAGCACGAGGCTCTCGCCTTCGATCGGCGTGGCGGTGACGAATCGGATCTCGGACTGCCATGCGTACGGCGCGCGCTTGCGAAACGGCCCCATCTCGCCGCAATGTTTGATCGGCACGTACTCGACCGGCCCGTGATCCAACTCGAGTCCCTCGCGCTCTGCGGCGGCCATCATTCGGCGCACAAACTCGGAGGTGTCTCGGAAAACGAGGAGCGTGTCGCCGAACGCTTCGATGCGCGGATCGTCCGCGATGGCACGGAACGCGTCGCTGTGGACGTTGCCATCACCAGGCACTTCGATCCCGCGCATGCAGTACACGGCGTGATCGAGTGAGGTGCCGTTGATTCGGATCGAGCACCTGGGCATCGGGATCTCGGTACCGCCGACTCGGGCGACGATGCGCAACGTGGGATTCTCCGACGCGTAGAGCGAGAAGAGCCCCTCGTCCGGATCGCCCGCTCCTTCTCCTTGCAGCGTTGGAACACCGAGAGGCGCGACATGAACACGGTGCCGTTCTCGGCCAAGTCCTGCATGTGTTTGCGTCGCCCGATCTTCGCCAGCACGTAGTGCGTCACTGTTGCTCCTGACTGCCCGCTCTGCGCGCCAATCGAGCGTGCATCGGGCCGAGCGTACCGCGGTAGGTTCTTCGCACCTCTTCTCGCGCCGCTGTAAGATTGCGAGATCCCGATGGCTCTCCGAGCTGTCTGCGATCGGCGGGCGCCGTGGTGCCCGAATAGCGCTCGCGCGCGAGGCCTTCGTGGCGAGAGTCGAGCGCGAAGCCCGAAACTGAAAAGCTTTGGAAAATGTGCCCGAGTTTCTCGCCCCGCCTGTGCGAGCACACCTATCCATACGCTCCGTCCCCCCGGGTACCCCCTATCGGCGAGTGCCGCTGCTACGAGCTTCGACAGCTCGATCGGGTCGGCGCGCAAGTAGCGCTGCGTGGTCGTGAGAGAGGCATGACGAGGTGCACGCGGACCGCGTCGAGCGGGTGTTCACGCCGCCACGGCGGACGTCGCACACGAGCGCCGGAGATCGTGCGGCCTCACGTGTCCGATGCCAGCGCGCCGGGCCAACGTCGAGCACGAGCTGCACGCCGCGCGCGGACAGCGCCCTCTCTCGCGCGCGATGAACAGCGGCCCCTCGAGTCGACCACTGCGAAGCACATCGAGCGCGTGCAGGGCCCTCGGCGAGAGTACCACCGTGCGCGTTTTGCGTCCCTTGCCGGACCGGACGATGTGCGCGTCGCGAACGAGGTCCGCAACGTCGAGCACGATCATCTCGGACACGCGCAGGCCCGTCGCGAGCAGCACCAGGACCAATGCGGCCTGCTTTTGCTATGGTCTAACGAATACGTGGTTCCCTAGGGAGGCCCCACATCGCTGGCTGACCCGCATGCACCGTGACTCGGCAACTGGGCCTGCCGGGTGTCCTGCGGTCGCGGTATCGACCTAGCCGCGATGAACTCTCTGTCGCCGAACTTGATCCCGGCCGAACCCTCCGACGACCTCCGCCCGTGGGTCGCCGAGCAGTACTTCGTGCCGCACCACGGCGGCTCGTGGATGCTCCACCTGGGTACGCGCCGTGGTACCGCTGCGACATGCGCGACGCCGGCTGGCGCTTCCCGTTTGAGGGCGGGTGGTACTTGTCAGGCGTCGGGTTCGACCTCTCGTGGATTGGCGCGCTGGACCCCGTGCAGTGAGGCCCTACTAGGACATCTACGGGCTGCTCGATGAGCCCGAGCGCGACGAAGCGCTCCGCTAGATTGCGCGCCTGCGACGGCTGAAGCCGAAGCACGTCAGCGAGTTGGAAGGTCTCGCGAGCGAGATCGCGATGGTCGCCAGCGTGCACGACGAGCGTGAAAAAGCGGGCTCTCTCCGGACGCCCACCGACGAAGAGACGCGGGACAGCGACGGATCGAGGATCAACGCGCAGGGGCAGAGATAAGTCGGCAGCCACACAGCCTGGTAACCGGCGCCTTGACTGGTTACCAGGATCGCTCCATCCTCCGCTCGTGAAGTATGAAGACGCCATCGTGCACCTGGCACGCCTCGGGCTGAAAGGTGACGCAGCCTCGGTGAGCCGCTTGGTTCGTAAACTCCTGCAGGAGTTCTCAAACGACTCGTCAGTTCCGATGAAAATCAAGGAGGCACTGGCCGACCTTATCGCTAATCAGCCGTCGCCGATCGCCCGCTTCGTGGACGGCGGCTTTGCAGCGCCATCCACGTCGCCGTTCTTGCGACTGGAGCGCGATACAGATGCTGACGATCCCCTTCTGGCGACCGACGTGGCCGCTCAACTCGCGACTCTTGTGAATGAGCACTCGAATCGCGAGCGGCTGGCAAGCGTGGGACTGCTTCCCACCCGTACGCTTCTTCTGACGGGACCTCCCGGCGTTGGGAAGACGATGGCGGCACGCGCTGTCGCTCGGCGACTCGGGTTACCTCTGCTCTCGGTGGATCTATCGGCGCTCATGTCTTCGTTTCTCGGCAAGACGGGGCAGAACCTACGCGATGCATTCGCAACAGCGCGACTACAGCCATCGGTGCTGTTGCTTGACGAGTTCGACGCCGTAGCGAAGCGGCGCGACGATCAATCGGATGTCGGAGAGTTGAAGCGCATCGTGAACATCCTTCTGATCGAACTGGAGATGCGTGCCCCCGCGGGACTGGTCATCGCTGCGACGAATCATCCCGAGCTCCTCGATCGAGCCATTTGGCGTCGCTTCGAGCGGGTGGTGCATCTGAATGTCCCGACTCCGGAAGTTCGCCGCGCTCTGATCGAGCGAGAGCTAAATCGGTTGGGGTCCGCGCCCGACCCGAGCGCTATCGACGTCGCTGTCGCGACGACAGAGGGCGCCTCGTGCGCAGACACCGTCTTGCTCGCACGCAGATGCGTTCGAAGCGTCGTGCTGAACGAGCAGAATCTAGATGAAGTAGTCGTCAGCGAGAGCGTCGAGCGCCTTCGTGCACTCGCTACTTCTGATCACAACCTACGACCGCTCTATTGCCAAGTAGCCTCGCGGCACTTGAAGCACACGCAGAGAGTCATCGGCAAAGAGCTCGGGATTTCGCACGTGATGGTCGGCAAGCTGATGCGCCAAGGTGGGCGCGATCACCGTAGGTCGGCCGGACAGGATGAGTATGTCTGACCTTGGAGATGGAGTGCGGCGTCCGCTTCTTGCGAGCGGAGAACGGTTGAAGCAGGAGGCGTCTAAGCCGCGAACTGGCGGAGCCAAGTTCCACCCCGTCTCGCCCAGCGAAGCCTGGACCGCCCTCGAGCCTCAAGCGCGCGTTCTCTCCGCGAGCGTCGAGACTCTGCCTCGAGAAGCCGTCGGACGACATCTCATCTTCGAGGCGACGTTGCGTCCCAACTACCTTGCCTCTTCGTATTTTCCAGCACGCGTTTTGGAAGAACTTTATATCGTTGGCGCGCGTACCGCGCGCGCAGCCAAAAAGACCAAGAAGAAGACGCTCGAGGACGAACCAACGCGGCGCCTGCTGATCGCGGGTCCAGAGAAAGCAGTGAAGCGCTTCTCTCGTCGAATGGCTGCTCGGCCGACGGAGGCGACTCGCCAGGATTGGGAAGAACTGTGCCGCTTTGCAGATGTATCGCTTCCGCGGAAGGAAGCCGTAATCATCCGCCGCCCCGACAGCGCGAGCGGCGCGTCGATCACATTCGAAGCGGTCATGACGCACGTGGGTCTACCTGGCGAAGCGGAGGCGTGGGCCGATGAACACTTTGCACGCTTCGTCTCGTGGGTACGAAAGGCCGGCGGAGAAGTGGACGTTCAATACCGTCGGGACTTGAGTGGACTCACCTTCGTGCCTGTGCTCGCACCGGTCGGGGCATTGGATCGCATCGCGACCTTCAATCTTCTGCGTGCCATCCGTCCGATGCCAGAGATCGCCCCGTTTCCGGACACCGCGGTTCGTTCTTTTGCGACGATTTCCTCCGCTTCGGAAATGGCGAAGGCGGGCGAGCGCCCGTCCAACACGGTCGCCGTATTTGACGGCGGAGTCCATGCATCGCTTCCGGTGTTCACTCCCTTCGTGAAGGTCTTCGATCTCACATCTGAGCGTTCGGACCGAAGCGCCATGCGTCATG
>CAZYWR010000616.1:0-6816 GCA_964651185.1 uncultured Polyangiales bacterium | reverse complement strand
AGCAGCTTCTCGTCGAGCGCAGCCATGAGCTGATAGCCTGACTCCTCGCGACGCAGGGCTTTGGATTCGAGCACGGCCTTGGTCATCTCTTCGATGAACAGCGGGACGCCCTCGGTGCGCTCGATGATCCAGCGGGTGACCACCGCGGGCAGCGCGTGTCCGCCCGCCACGTGCCTCGCCATGGCGCGCGTCTCTTGCGCCTCGAGACGCGACAGCTCGAGCCGGTGGACGTGCGGGCCAGCGCAGTCTTCGAGGCAGGCGCCGCGGCTCGTGACGCACAGGAGCGTGCGTCCGCCCGGAGGCTGGCGAACGATCGTCTCCAGGTACTCGAGCGTCGATGGGTCCGCCCAATGCGCATCTTCCACGAGCAGCGCGAGCGGGAGCTGCTCGGCGACCCGCGCGAGCCAGTCGCGCAAGGTCTCCAGCGTGCGCGCGCGCTGCCGCACCGGCGACAGCTCCTGGTTCAGCGCCCCCTCCGCGCCCGGAAGCGAAAGCAGCGAGGCCATCACGGGGACCGCGTCGGGCGACATGCGCGAGTGCTCTCCCAACAGGCTCTGCAGGCCCGCGAGCAGGGCCGCAGGCGAAGTGTCCCCCTCGGCGCGCGCGCTCGCACGCGTTTGGATGGCTTCGATGATGGGGGCGAGCGCGGTGGCTTGGGTGAGCGGCGAGCAGAAGCATTCCACCACGCGCGCGCCTTCGAGCGCTGTCCGGAATTGGTGGAGCAGACGCGACTTGCCGATGCCTGGCTCGCCCCGGATGACGACCACGCGGTCGGCGCCCTGCTGGACCTCCTGCCAAGCGGCGAAGAGCTCCGCCAGCTCCTTCTCTCGGCCGACGTGCGGCGTCAGGTTGCCGCGCGCGGCGGCCTCGAAGCTCGTACGTACGCCCGTGGCGCGCACGACCCGAAAGAGCTCGACGGGCCGGCTGAAGCCGCGCAAGGTCTGCGCGGCGCGCGCCTGCAACTCGAAATAGCCGCCCACGAGCTTCGCGGTCGACGCTGAGACCAGCACCGTGTCGGGTTCGGCCGCCCCTTCGATGCGCGCGGCGACGTGCACGGCTTCCCCCACTGCGAAGCGCTCGCGACCCGGCGCGCCGAGCCCGCCGATCACGGCCACGCCCGTGTGGATGCCGACGCGCGCGTGGACCTCGGCTTGCAGGCGCTTGCCGATGCCCTGGTTCACCAGCTTGATCGCCTCGAGCATGTTGAGTGCTGCGCGGATGGCGCGTACGGGGTCGTCCTCGTGGGCAGTCGGATGCCCGAAGTACGCGAGCACCCCGTCGCCGAGGAGCTGCGAGACGTGGCCGTCGTAGCGCACGATCGCGTCCCGGCAGACGCGGTGATACGCGCTCAGGAGGTCGCGCAGGTCTTCGGGGTCGAGGCGTTCGGAAAGCGCACTGGATCCGACCACATCGCAGAACAGCACCGTGAGCTGGCGGCGCTCGCTCTCCAGCGCGGGCGCGGCGACCCCGTGCCCGCATTCTGCGCAGAACTTCGAAGCGCGCTGCAGGGGCGCAGAGCACGCTCGGCAGACCTCGATCGCATCCATGGTTCCACGCAAATCCCCACTCGGACGGCGTGGCGCCTCCGAGCTCCTGACTCGTCTTGGCCGGTTGGGTGCTCTTCCTCTACATCAGCTGACCGCACCCCCACAAGCCAGCGCTTGCCCGGAAGGCGCGAGGCGTGTCGGACGGCGACCCAAGCGGGCCCGTCTCGGTCTTCGCGAAGGTCCTCAGGCGCGCATCGGCGCGAACGAGAGCGCGATCAGACTCACCGCGGCCGCGCCGCTCAAGTAGAGGCCGACCGGCCACAGACCGCCGCGCTCGGACAGCGCTTGCGCGATCAGCGGGGCGAGCGCTCCGCCCAGGATGCCGCCTACGTTGAAGGCCACCGAAGCGCCCGTGTAGCGCACGCGCGCCGGGAAAAGTCCGGGCAACCAAGCGCCCAGCGGTCCGTAGACGAGCCCCATCAGCAGCAAGGCCAGCGAGAGAAAAATGCCGATCGACGCGAGGGATCCCTCCATCAGCGGCGCCAGCGCGAGGCCCGCTGGGATCGTCAGCACGCAGCCGCTCATGAGCACGCGCCGCGGATCGAAGCGATCGGAGAGGTAGCCGGCGGCCACGATGCCGATCGCCATGAACACGATCGCGCCGAGCTGCAGCGCCAGGAACGTCTCGCGCGCGTAGCCGAGCTTGGCGGTGCCGTAGCCGAGCGCGAACGCGGTGGTGAGATAGAAGATCGCGTAGCAGGCGATCACGGCGAAGGTGCCCGTAAGGAGCGCGCGCAAGTGGCCGCGGAAGAGCTCCGCCAGCGGCACGCGTGCGGGCGGGCCCGCGGCGAGCGCGGCGGCGAACACCGGCGTCTCGCTCAAGCGCAGCCGCACCCATAACCCGAGTCCGACCAAGAGCGCGCTGGCCAGGAAGGGCAGGCGCCAACCCCAGCGCTGAAAGTGTTCGGGCGTCAGCGCCAGCCCGAGCAGCAGGAACGCGCCATTCGCCGCGATGAAGCCGACCGGCGCACCGAGCTGCGGGAACATGCCGAAGCGCGCGCGGTAGCCGGGCGGCGCGTTTTCCACGGCGAGCAGCGCCGCGCCGCCCCATTCGCCCCCGAGGCCGAAGCCCTGGCCGAAGCGCAACGCACAGAGCGCCACCGGCGCGAGCCAGCCGGCACGCTCGTACGTGGGCAGAAAGGCGATCGCCATGGTCGAGCCGCCCATCACCAAGAGCGACGCGACCAACGTCGACTTGCGCCCGACCCGATCGCCGAAGTGGCCGAAGACGCTGGCGCCGAGCGGTCGCGCCAAGAACGCCAGCCCGAAGCTCGCGTACGCGGCCAGGAGCTGCGCCGAGGGCGAGCTCGCCGGAAAGAACAGCGGACCGAACACGAGCGAGGCGGCGGTCGCGTAGATGTAGAAATCGTAGAACTCGACCGCGGTACCGACGAGGCTCGCCAGCAAGATTCGCCGCGCCGGCGCCTGGGCGCTCCGTGCCGTCATCATGGGGCCCGAACCTTGGCGGCTCGCGCGCGGCGCGTCGAGCAGTTGCGCGAACAATGCGCCGCATCGCACACAACCTTGCGTTCGGGCCGCGCTCGCAGAACTGCCTGCCGCGGCCGAAGCGCGCGTGCCGAATGGGGCGATCTGGATCTTGCGCATGCAACGCGAGAGTGCTCCCGTAAGAGAGGTTCCGCAGCGGCGCAGCCATGGCCACGATCGAAGACATCCCCTGGTGGAAGCGCACCACCGTGTATCAGATCTATCCGCGCTCCTTCGCCGACGCGAATGGCGATGGCATCGGCGACTTGCGGGGCGTGATCCAGCGGCTCGACTACCTCGCGCAGCTCGGCATCGAGACGCTCTGGCTCTCGCCGTTCTACGACAGTCCGCAGGCCGACTTCGGCTATGACGTGCGCGACTACTTCGCGGTCGCCCCCGAGTACGGCACGCTCGACGACGCGCGGCGCCTGATCGACGAGGTGCACGCGCGCGGCATGAAGATCGTCTTCGACATGGTGCTGAATCACACCTCCGATCAGCACCCGTGGTTCTTGGCCTCGCGCAGCTCGCGCGCGGATCCCAAGCGCGACTGGTACATCTGGCGGGCGGGGCGCGGTCCGGGCGGCCGCCGTCCGCCCAACAACTGGCGCTCGATGCTCGGCTCGAGCGGCTGGCACCGCGACGCGACGACGGGCGACTGGTATTGGGCGAGTTTTTTGCCGTTTCAGCCCGACCTCAACTACCGCAACCCCGAGGTGAAAGAGACCATGCTGGAGGTGGTCCGGCACTGGTTGCGGCAGGGCGTGGATGGCCTACGGCTCGACATCTTCAACGCCATCTTCAAAGACGCCTCGTTCGCGGACAATCCGCTCTCACTGCGGCTCTTTCCGAATGAAGAGAACCCCCACGGCTTCTTTCAACGCAACGTGCACACGATCGATCACCCCGACACGCTCCGCTTCGCGCGCGAGCTGCGCAAAGCGGTCGACGAGTTCCAAGACCCTCCACGTTTTCTGGTCGGCGAGGTGTTCGGCGATCCGACCACACTGAGGCGATATTGCGGTGACGAGGCGGACGGGCTGCACCTCGTGTTCCTGTTCAAGACCCTGCGCATGAAGTTCGCGGGCCGCGACGTGCGCGCCTTGATCGAGGAGATCGAGCGCGCCTTTCCGGAGCCCTACACGCCGACCTACGTGTTCGGCAATCACGATCGCGTGCGGCTCCTGCACCGACTCGACGGCCACCAGCGCAAGGCCAAGCTGTTCGCCACGCTGCAGCTCACGGTGCGCGGCGTGCCGTTCATCTATTACGGCGAAGAGATCGGCATGGAGCACTACGAGATCCCGCTCGTGCACGGGCTCGATCCGATCGCCGTGCGCCACCGCAGGATCCCGCAATGGCTGGTGCGCTACTTGGGACGCGCCGGCATGCTGCTGAACCGCGACGAGTGCCGCCTGCCGATGCAGTGGGATCCGGGCATGCACGCCGGCTTCGCGCCGGCCACGGCCACGCCTTGGCTCGCGGTTCATCCGCGCTCGGCCTCGATCAACGTCGCCGCGCAGGAGGTGGATCCGGAGTCGCTGCTGCACTGCTATCGCGGTCTGCTCGCGCTGCGCCGGCAGAGCCGAGCGCTGAGCGCGGGGGCGCTCGAGCTGGTGACCGAGCTCGCTTTGCCGCGCGAGGTGGTGGCTTACCGCCGCGTGTGGGCGGGTGCCGAGCCGGAGGTCGCGTGGGTATTTTTGAACTTCACGTCGCGTGAAGTCCCGATCGCGCTCGCGCAGCCCGGCGCGCAGTTGTTCTCGAACCGGCGCGCAGAGTGCAGGCCGTACGAGGGCGGCCATCGCCTCGCGCCTTACGAAGGGATCGTCCTGTTCGCGCCGCGCGAGCCGTCGCGTCGCGCGAGCGCGGCCGCGGAGTGACGCCGGGCTGCGCGCGGTTTGGTCGATCAGGCTCCGCGTTCGAGCGCGAGATGATGCGACACGTATCGCCTCCGCGTGCTCGGCACGGCGGCTGCATTCGGCTGCACAGGCGTCCTGGCCGGCGCCGTCCCGGAGGAGAATGACGAACGCTTACGTAACCACACTGACCAAGGGCGACGCGTACGTCCCCGGGGTCGAGGCGCTCGGGCGCTCGCTCGAGCGCACTGGGAGCCCGCACCCCAAGCTCCTGCTGGTCACCGCCGACGTATCGAGCTCGGCACGCCAGCACCTCGCCGAGCGCGGCTGGCGCATCCACCAAGTCGATCCGATCGAAAATCCGAACCCGGACAAGCAGCAGTTCTTTCCGCGCTTCGCCCACACCTTCACGAAGTTGCGCGCGTTCGCCCTCGAGGGCTTCGCGAAGCTGGTGCTGCTCGATGCCGACACCATCGTGCTCCAAAACATCGACGACTTGTTCGAGCGCCCCTCGATCGCCGCGGCGCCCGACTTCTTGCTCCCCGACCGCTTCAACTCGGGCGTGATGGTGATCGAGCCCGATGCAGGCACCTTTGCGCGCATGATGGACGCGCTGGCGACAGCCGACAGCTACGACGGCGGCGACCAAGGCTTCTTGAACACGTTTTACCCTGATTGGTACGTCAGCCCCGCCGCGCACCGCCTGCCCGCCGGCTACAACATGCATCAGTTCATTTATCAATTCGTGCGCGCGCATCCCACGCTCCTGCCTCAGCTCGAGCAAGAGGCGAAGATCATCCATTACACGGTGCAAAAGCCGTGGCTCTCCACGACCACGCTGGCGGGCGCGTCGGAGGCGTGGTGGGACATGTACTTCGATGCGCACCCCGAAGAGGCGAGCGGCTGGCGCAGGCGCATGCACGCGCTCGAAGATTGGTCATTCGATCAGATGCTGCGCAACGTGCTCGGTTAGCATTGGCAAGAAACAGGCGGCCGGGAAACGAAGCGTGCTAGACAGGGAACCCCAATGCCGGCTCTGAGCGGTCCTCTCACCTATGTGCGCCTGTTCGTGGAGGGGGAGCTCGGCGGCGACTTCCGCGAGCGCGTGCTCACTTCGCTGCGCGAGCACGCGATGAAGCCGCTCACGGCCGACGATGACCTCGCGGAGCGTTCGGGCTGGTGCGCGCTGGGCGCTCCCGAAGAGCTCGAGCTGCGCGAGGAGCGCGTGTTCTGTCAGGGCTTCGTCAACCTCGGCTTTCGCGCCGATCGCTGGGTGATTCCGGCAGCGCGGCTGCGCGCAGCGGAAGCGGCTCATCTGGCAGAGCACGGACGAGCGGCGCTCGGCAAGCGCGAGCGACAGCGGCTCAGGCGCGACCTCCTGCGCGAGCTGCGGCGGCAATCGACGCCCAGCGTGCAAGTGATCGATCTCTCCTGGTCGCTCGACGAGCGCGTGGTGCGCTTCTTCAGCCAATCGCAGCGCTCGATCGCGGGCGCTTGCGAGCTATTCAACAAGACCTTTGACCTGAAACTCGTCCCCGAGGCGCCGTTCACGCTGGCGGCGCGGCTCGGTTTGAGCGCGGAAGAGGAGGCGCTGTGGGACGCGCTCGAGCCCACGCGCTTGGGCGCGCCGGCGGAGGTGTAACGTGCAGCTCCTGGATCGCATCGAGAAGCGTCGCTTCGTAGGACGCGAGTTCTTGCTCTGGCTATGGTTCGAATCCGAGCTGTTCGAAGCCAGCCTGCAGACGCCGCAGCACGGGCTGTTCGCGCTGTGGGTGGAGAAGCGGCTCGTGCTCTCGGGCGGGGGCGAGGCCACGCGCGTGGCCGCGCCGCGGCCGGGGCTCGGCCGCGAAGCCCAAGAGGCACTCCAGCGCGGTCAGCTGCCCGCGAGCGCCTGCCAGCGCGGCGCCTGGGCCCGCGCGGAAGTGAGC
>CAZYWR010000615.1:0-2982 GCA_964651185.1 uncultured Polyangiales bacterium | reverse complement strand
GTCCTCGTGCGCGTGCTCGTCCTCCTCGTCGTCTTCGTCCTCCTCCTCGTCCTCCTCGTCCTCGTCCTCCTCGTCTTCGTCCTCCTCCTCGTCCTCCTCGTCCTCGTCCTCGTCCTCCTCGAACGCGGCCGCACGCACCCGATCACTACGCGGCTTGCGCGCACGCGGCCTACGCGCTCCGCCCTCGCGCTCGAGCCGCTCCAACTCCTTGGCCTCGCGCCATGCCTCCGCGATCCCGACGAGCCATCGCCTCACAGCGTCGAACGCCCCGACCACCCGCCGCCACACGGCGCTGAACCCGCGATAGGTCACGCCCGTGACGCTCACCGTCGTGCGCAGCACCAACGTCGTGAGCAGAACCGAAGCGCCGACCACGAAGGCTCCGGCCAGACCGAACAGCGAACGCAGCAGCTCTCCCAGGACGGCCCCGAACTCCCCGCCCGCCGGTTGATCGCCGAACACGCGCAGCTCGGGAAGTCCGAGCTGCATGAGCGCACAGCTCACCAAGAGCAGCACCAAAGTCGCGGCCAGATTCGCGAACCCCAGCGGGGACGGACGGCCGGCGAAGAGGCGGCCCGTAAACAGCGCCAGCTCGAACGGAATGATCCAAGCCGCGACGCCGAAGGCCGTGACAATCAGGTTGGCGAGGCCATGCCCGAAGGCACCGATCCAATTGGCTGCGACCGCATGCACGTCGTACGAGCACAGCGCCAGCAAAGTGAGCGCGGTGGACGCGGCGGAAAAGATGCCGAGGACTTCGTGGCGCCGGTTTGCCGTGCCCACGCCCTTCGGCTTGGCTGTGCTAGCACGCGTACCCAAGCGCACGTCTCCTGCGCCCGGCAGGCTACGGGGGCAGCCCCCGCCAGGTCAACAAAGGGACCTGACGCCGTCCCAGGACGGCGGCTCGCGTGCAGCGCCCTCGTGCGCGCCCCTTCCGGTCCGCCGATGCCCGCCGTGCTCGGCCGCAAGTGCGCCGTTTCCCAAGAGCATCGTCCGGGTTGTGCGCTCTACCTCGAACGTCCTATCCTCTGCGTCGCCTAGGACGGATCGAGGATCTCTCGGACCGGGGGAGGCCGGCGTGGGCTGCCACTCCGTTTCGCCGTACTTGAGGTCTGAACAGCGATGCAAGCACCGAGAGCGGTCGAGAGTACCCTGCCTCAGCAGGCGTGGGATCGAACTGGGAGTGCGCGGTGGCGAGGGCGGTGGCGAGGGTGGGTCGGGCTCGCCGCGCTGCTCGTCTGCGGCGCGTGCAAGGTAGGCCCGGAAGACATCGAGTACTGGAAGGGAACGGTCAAGGGTCCCGGCAAGATCATCGCCGTGATGCTCGCCGACAAGTACCCCATGGAGCTGCGCACCCAAGCGGCGCTCGCGCTGATCGACATGGAGCGCCCCGATCGCGACGGCAGCGCGGACCTGCAGCAAGCCTTGCAGCGCCTCGACGAGAACGAACGCAACGAGCTCATCGCGGGGATGGTGCCGGGGCTCGAGGCATTGATGAAGCAGGCCGACCCGAACGCGAACGGCACGCCCAGCGCGCGTCAGGTGCGCGCCAAGGACGCGGCCTTTCTGCTGGTCACACACGCACCCCCGGAAGTGAAGGCCAAGCTCACGAACGACGTGATCTCCTGGTACGCGGAGGACTTCAACGGCCGGAGCTTGGCGGGCAACTACAGCGCGGAGCAGGTCGTGCGCGCGCTCGGTCCGGCCGCAGCGAAGGAGCTGGTCAAAGGGCTCAAGGCGCGCATGCCGGCGCAAGCGCTGGTCAAGATGTCGCAGCTGATCGGACAGATCGCCGAGCCGCAAGCGAAGAGGGAGGCGGCGCAAAAGTTGGTGGCGATCGCCGACGAAATGGACGGACCGGAGTTTCTGGCCTGGGTCAAGCAGAGCGTGAAAGACCAGGCCGAGAGAACGGGCATGAAGCTCGACGCCAAGAAGCTCGACCAAGTCGCCGAGGCCAACCGCGAGAACTTCATCAACGAGGGGGCGCTCCCGGCGATGAAGTGGCTCGCCGACGAGCCCACCATCAAAAAGCGGCTGCTGACGATCGCCTCGAGCCCGCTGCAAGGCGAGAGCGGCACGACGCGGCGCGTGCGCGCGCTCCAGGCGCTCGAGGGGAAGGTGAACAGCGGCGACCTCAGCCAGATCCTTCCGCTCGCGCTCGACAAGAGCCATCCCACGGCGGTGCGCGACTACGCGTTCGACCGCATCGGCGACATCCGCAGTCCGGAGGCGCTGCCGGCGCTCTGGCCTTTGGTCTCGAGCACCGAGGACGCGCGGCTGCGCTGGCGCGCCGGCGAGCTGGTCTTGGCGATCGGCGGACCGGTGGTGGTGCCAGACTTCTTCGCGCGTCTGCCGGCGAACGGCGACTACGCGGCCGAGGAGCTCGAGGGCTACGCCACGCGGCTCGGCCAAATGACACCCGTGCCGAACGAGACCGTGCGCAATCAGCTAAACTCGCCGCACTGGTACGCGCGCGTGGTCGCCTTACGTTTCTTCGAGCGCAAAGGCAGCGCCGACGATCTCAAGCGCATCGAAGCGCTGAGCGGCGACTCCGCGGCCGTGAAGGGGCCGCGCTGGGGCAAGACCAAGACGGTCGGGGACGTGGCGAACGAAGCCCTCACCGCCGCCAAACAGCGCCTGGCCTCGCCCGGTGCGTATTGAGGTGAGCGCGTGGAAGCGCCAGAGCGGACGTCAAGCAACATGAGTCAGGACCACAACAAGAAGACGCTGCGGCAGTTCCAATGCCGGGACTACCTGTGGGACATCTTCGAGCAGATGGGCGCGGAGCTCGAGTGCTCCACCGATTACCTCGTCAACGAGGCGATGCGGCAGTACGCGCGCTCCCGCAACTGGGGCACGCGCGGCAACGCAGGGAGCGTGCCCGGCGTCTCGATCGGCGGGCTCGGCACGCCCGGGTCGCAGCGCGTGTCGATGGGTGCGGGCGCCGCGCCGCCGCCGCCTCTGTCTGCGCGCGGCTCCCTG
>CAZYWR010000614.1:0-6032 GCA_964651185.1 uncultured Polyangiales bacterium | reverse complement strand
GGGCCGTTCATCGCGCTCAACTGCGCCGCGCTGCCCGAGCACCTGCTGGAGAGTGAATTGTTCGGCCATGTGCGCGGCGCCTTCACCGGCGCAGATCGCGACAAGCGCGGGCTCTTCGCGCAGGCCGACGGCGGCACCATGTTCCTCGACGAGTTCGCGGACATGCCCGCGCGGATGCAGATCGATCTGCTGCGCGTGCTCCAAGAGCGCAGCATCCGGCCGGTCGGGGCCGAGCGCGACGTGCCGATCGACGTCCGCGTGATCGCTGCGACCAACCGCCCGCTCAAGCAGCTGGTGGCGAGCGGCCGCCTGCGTGAAGACTTGTACTACCGCATGAGCGTGGTGGAGATCCGGCTGCCGGCGCTCCGCGAGCGTCCCGAGGACATCCCGCTCTTGTGCGACCACTTCCTGTCGCGATCGGCGGAGCGGGCTGGGAGCCGTCCCCGGCGGCTATCGCGCGGCGCCCTCGAGCGGATCAAAGGCAATGCGCTGCCGGGCAACGTGCGCCAGCTCGAGCATATGCTGACCAGCGCGGCGATGTTGGCCGACGGAGCGTTCATCGAAGTGGAGGATCTGGCGCTCGAGCCTGAAGCGCGCGACGACGTCGCGCCGAGCTTACGTCTACCCGAGTCGGAGCCGGTCCCGCTGGACCCGGCTCAACCGATCGATGTGCAGGGCTACAAGCTGCGCGAGAAGCGGCGCATCATCGATGCCCTCGAGCAACACGGCTGGAACCGCGCCAAGGCCGCCCACGCGCTCGGCATGCCACGTCGCACGTTTTACCGGCGGCTCAGCGAATTCAACATTCTCTAGCGGCGTGTCGGCGCGCGCGAGCGACTCGCGCGTTCACTCGTCGGCGGCTTGCGGCGCGCCTTCCTCCGGCTCGCCATGCGGATCTTGGTCGACGGCCGCTTCGACCGAGCGCGCGAGCTCGACCAGGCCTTCGTCTTTGTTCTTCCCGTCGAAGTGATCGCGCTGCTCGCGATCCAGGTAGCTCGGCTTGCGGCCGGGACTCGAGAGATCGACCCAATAGGCGTTCTTGTCCCGCACGTCGAAGTGCACGAAGCCGCTGTTGGGATACAGGCCGACGCCCACATTCTTGAAGTGGCGCAAGTAGTCGCACAGCGCGCGGTGGGCCACGCCCTCGATACGGATGTCCATGGCGGCGCCGCGCGTGTGGCGGCTCTCGTTGCTGGTATAGCCGCCCGCGACCCGGTAGCCGCTCACCACCTGGATCGTTCGGCCGCTAAAGTGGCCGGCCGTCTCGGCGAGCAGCGCCAAGATGCGCGCTTCGGGTCGCATCTTCTTCGTCGAGTTGCGCGGGCGGAGGAAGCGCGCCCGCCGGGCGAGCGCCTGCGGGCGCACGCGGCCAACCTGATCGGTGAGGGTGACCTTGAGTCGCTCTTGGGTCGCAATGCGATAGAGGGTGACCGCGCCCGAGCGGACCGAGCTCGAAGCATTCGTCGCGCGCGCCGATCCGGCTGCGCCGCCCTTCGCGGAGGCCGCGCCCTTCGTGGACGTGCTCTTTGCTCCGAGCTCCGGGGTTGCCGACTTGGCTTGCGCAGGGCCGCCACGGGGCAGCTGGAGCTTGGTCCCGGGGCGCAGCCGGGTATCGACCGTCAGCCCATTGATGCGCGCGAGCTCCTCGACCGTGCAGTCGTTGGCGCGGGCGACGGTCCAAAGCGATTGCCCGGTGCCGAGGTAGACGACCCCGCGCTCCGGCACGCTCAGCACCTCGCCGACGCGCAGCGGTGCATCGGCCTGTCGATCGTTGGCGGCCGCGAGCGATGACACGCTCACCTGGTAGCCGTGCGCGATCGAGATCAGGCTCTGGCCCTCGCGCACCGTATGCTGCCGCTCCGCTTGCGCTGGCCGACCCAGGCCCAGCGTCAGCGAGACCACCGAAAGCTGCCAAAACGATCGCCGAAACCCGCTCACGCTCTTCATTATCGCGCGCTCGTCGCGCGCGTGGCACGAATCCGAGCACAATTTTTTCGCACGCCTGCTTCCGCAAGTGAGAACATTGAGACGTAGCAGTCGTTCGTTGACAATCCGGCAAGGTGGCGGTGGGAAGCGGCCCGCGCGTGGGGGGACTGTGCGCGCGTCGCTGTGGCGAATGGTAAAGTGACCTCTAATTATATGTAACTGATAAGCAATTGTGGGAATTATCGCTTGACGCTCTCGCGCTTCGGTCCATAACGTCAACATGGGTGGCGGATCCCAGTCTCGCGACCCGATCATCTCGTTTGCGCGCTTGCACGCGCTTCGACGCGGACCCATGGAGCAAGACGAAAAGGTCTACTTGGCAGCGTTCTCTCGGGGCTCGGCGGCGAGCTCGGTGCGCGCGGTGAGTGCGGCCGAGGAGACCGAGTCTCGGCGAGAGCGTGCGCTCGGAGACGTCGTCGGGAGTGTGTCTGCGATGGATGACCACAGTCCTTCCAGGACCTCGGACGCGTCTGTGCCCGAGGTGGACAGCGAAGCGCCTGCGGGCGCCGGGCCGGCCGATGCCGGCGATCCGAAGACTCCGAAAAAGGCCAACAACGTACGCAAGATCCGCATCGAGCGGATGATGTCCAAAGCAGAGCTCGCCCGCCGCGCCAACTTGTCGGTGTTGACGATCGACCGCGTGGAGAGGGGCTACGGGTGCCGCGTGGATACCAAGCGGAAGATCCTCGAAGCCTTGGGTTTGAGCCTTGCAGATCGCGTACGCGTGTTCGGCGAGGAGGAGTGATGCTCCGCGATGTCCGAGGGGAGAAACCTGATCGGGGTCGACATTGGGTCGAGCTCGATTAAGGTCTGCGAGCTGAAAGAGGGGCGGAAGGGGGCGCGCTCGCTTCTGCGCTTCGCCCATCACCCGCTTCCGCCACAGAGCATCGTCGACGGGCACATCATGAACACCGGGGCCGTGGTCGAGGGCCTCGAGAAGCTGTTCCATAAGCAGCGACGCAAAGACGTCGCGCTGCGCATCAGCGGCCACAGCGTGATCATCAAGAAGGTCACGATGCCGCTGATGACGCCCGACGAGCTGCGCGAGCAGATCTCTTGGGAAGCGGAGCAGCACATCCCGTTCGACGTCGCCGACGTCGAGCTCGACTATCAGGTGCTGCGGCGGCGCGAAGAAGAGGGGCAGATGGACGTGCTCCTCGTCGCCGCCAAAAAAGAAGAGATCCAGGACCTGCTGAACTTGGCGCTCGAGGCGCGGCTCAAGCCCAAGGTGATCGATCTCGATGCTTTCACCGTGCAGAACTGCTTCGAGGCGGGCTACGGCACGCCGGAGCGGGGCGCGACGATCGTGCTGCTCCATGTCGGTGCGTCGCTCACCACCATCAACATCATCGCTGACGGTACCACCGCCTTCACGCGCGACATCGCGAACGGCGGCAACGCGATCACCGAAGAGATCCAGCGCCAGTTGAGCATCGGCCAGGACGAAGCTGAAGCCTACAAGTGCGGCACGGGCGGCGGCATCGTGCCGCACGAGGTCTCCAAGATCGTGCATCAGGTGGTGGAGAGCCTGGCGGGCGAGATCCAGCGCTCCCTCGACTTCTACTTGGCGACTAGCGGCGATCGCGAGATCGCCAAGGTCGTGCTGTCGGGTGGTGCGGCGCGCATGGCGTCGCTCAAGGATGCGATCGGGAGCCGCAGCCGCGCGCTCGTCGAGGTGCTCGATCCGCTGCGCGGCGCGACCTTCGACTCCAAATCGATCGGGATCGCGGAGCTGGAGCAGCAAGGGCCGGCAGCCAGCGTGGCGTTCGGGCTCGCCCTGCGTAAGGACCGGGAGCGCGCGTCATGATTCGCATCAACCTGCTGCCGGCGAGGCGCGCGGGCACGACGCAAGGCGCGAGCGTCAAGATGTGGGGCTACGCCTACCTCTCGGCGGCGACGGTGTGGGGGGTGGCGCTCGCGTTCGTGTACTTCAGCTTGGTCTCGGACCGCGATCAGGCGCTGGCGCAAAACGCGGAGATCGAGCGTCAGATCGCCAAGGTGCAGGAGCAGAGCGGCAACCTGGAAGAGCTGCAAAAACAGCTCGAGCAGTCGAAGCATCTGGAGCAGGTCGTGAAGGGTCTACGCGACGCGCGCTCGGGGCCGACTCGGATGCTGCTGGAGCTCTCGGCGATCTTGTCGCCGGGCCGCGGACCGACGATCGATCCGGCCAAGCTCGACGACCTGCGCAAGACCAATCCCGAGGCCGGGATCAGCGCGGGCTGGGACACGCGCCGGCTCTGGATCACCGGCTTCGAGGAGAACCGGCGCAGCTGTCGCATCGTCGGCGAGGCCCGCAACAACGAGGACATCGCGGAGTTCCTGCGGCGGCTCGCGCTCTCTCAGGTGTTCGACGACGTGGTGCTGGTGCGTACCGGGCAGCCGCACGGGGGCGGGGGCCAGGTGGTCGCGTTCGAGCTGACCTGCAGGGTGAGGTACTGAGCCATGGCGGAGAGCGCAGCACAGCAATTCACGAAGCTTCCGTCGTCGAGCAAGATCTTGCTGCTGGCCCTGCTCTTGGTGCTGATCGGGGCCGGCTACTACTCGGCGATCCATGGACCTCTGACCGAAGAGATCGACGGGGCGCACGCGCAGCGCACGCAGCTCGAAGAGAAGCTGCGCAAGGCGCACGAGCTGCAGCAACGCTTCTTGCAGCTGCGCGAGGAGCTCGAGGCGCGCAAAGCGGCCGAGCAGGAGTTCGTGCGCGTGCTGCCGCCGCGCGCCGAGATCGCGTCGATGCTCGCGGAGCTCAATCGCCTGGCGGAGTTGAGCGGCCTTTCCATGCACAGCGTGGAGCCGCTGCAAGAGCAACCCGCGGACTTCTACTTCAGCATCCCGGTCAACTTGGCGGTCTCCGGCAAGTACCATCAACTGGCGAAGTTCTTCTACAACGTGAGCCGCCTGTCGCGGGCCATCAACATGGAGAACATCGTCCTCACGCAGCCGCACGTCGAGGGCGAAGACGTGATCCTGCAAGTGCGCGTGCTGGCCACGACCTTCCGCCGAAAGGACGTCTGAGCCATGCGCCGGGAACGTTCTCATCTCGCACTCCTTCTGCTGCTCGGCGCGGGGCTGTCCGCGTGCGATTCGAATGACGCGGTGCTCTCGCAGGGGACGCCGCCGCCCCCGCCCGCAGCGCCCGGCGCCGTCGCGTCCCAAGCGCGGCCGCCTGCCCCGCAGGCAGAGCAGCCCGTGCACGGCTTCCGCGACAGCGACTTCGTCGAAGGCCCGCAGAATCGGGACCCCTTCCGCAACTTCGCGAACGAGCTCCGCCCCAAGGCGCCGATCGTCGCGCAGCGTATGGTGCTCATGCCGGACACGGCGGTGGACGACATGCGGCTCATCGCGATCATCAGCGGCATCGACCAACCGCGCGCGATGATCGTCGATCAGCGCGGGGTGGGTTACGTGACCACGCGCGGCGACTTCGTGGGCAAAGCCGAGATCGTCCAAGGGGGCGGCTCGGAGAGTCTGCCCGTGGCGCTCAACTGGCGCATCGATCGCATCCGCCTCGACGAGGTCGTGCTCGCGCGCGAAGACCCGTCCGCGCCGAACCGCCCGCCTCTCACGAAGGTCATCCCTCTGCATGAAGAAAATCCCCTCGGCGGCTCCATTGCGAACGACAATGGCTAAGCACGCCGTGCGCAGCGCGGCCGGGGGAGGGGGACAGTCCATGCGGCGAGACTTCCGAGCGGCGACCCTGTCGGCGCTCATCCTGGGCGTCGCCGGGGCGCGCGCCGATGACGCGCGCTCGGTCTTGAAGCAGGTGGAAGTGCGGGGTCACGGGCCGCGCGCCGAGGTGGTGCTCGAGGGCGACTGGGCGAGCCCGAGCTACGCCGTGCGCACGCGCGCCGGCGGCGATGTGCTGGTCATCGACGTGGCCGATGCGTCGCTCGCAGATCGCGATGGCATCGCGCTCGAGAGTACGGATCTGGGGGCGGCGGCGAGCGCGAGCGCGAGCGCGCAGGGGGCGCGCATCGAGCTGGTGCTGCGCGAACACGTGAGCTATCGAGCGCGCGTCGTGCCGGGCGGCATCGTGGTGGCGCTCG
>CAZYWR010000613.1:0-3691 GCA_964651185.1 uncultured Polyangiales bacterium | reverse complement strand
AGAAGATAGATTATGTAAACTACTGCAAGCGTCACAAGGCACGTTCGGAAACCGCGGTACCTGGATGGAGTCCCGCCATCCACCCCAGCTGGGCTCCAGGTTTGCACGGACAATCTACGTTAGGACGGCGTTTCGGAGGGCGCGCGATCGAGCGATGTTCGTGCGACACCTTGGAACAACCAGGCACTCACGAGGCTCGCGAGCTTGGCGGCTTCCATCGGCTTGTCGTAGCGTCCGAGCTGCCCTTCGGTGAGCAGCACGGCGAGCCCGTGCATGCTCGACCACAGCACCAGCGCGATCTGCAGCGGATCGCCCTCGCGCAGCAGCCCCGCCGCTTGTCCTTCGGCGATGATCTCCTGCGACGCGCGATGCACATCGGCGCGTGCCCGCACGAGCTCTGGGGCGCTTTCGTTCACTGTCGCGTAAGGTGCGTACATCACGCGGAACGCCGACGGCCGCGTGGTGGCGAACAGCACATATGTCTCCACGACAGTACGGAGCCGCACGAGCGGGTTCGGCCCAGCTGCGGCAAGTCGCGTCTCCAACAGCTCGGCGAATGATTGGAATCCCTCCACCGCAACCGCTGCGAGCAGCTCCTGCTTCGTTTCGAAATGGCGGTAGGGAGCGCGCGGGCTGACGCCGAGCTCGCGCGCTAGCGCACGCAAGGACAGATCCTCGACCGGCTGGCGATCCAGGGCGCGCAACGCTGTTTCGACGAGCGCCTTGCGGAGATCGCCGTGATGGTAGCTACCGGGGCGCTTCCGTTTCGGCCTCGACATGCCTGCGACGGAAGAGTATACGATGAATACATGGTGGAAGCGAATGCAGCAAAGCTCCCCTTTCATCTGTCCGGCGCCTTCGCTCCTGTCGACAGCGAGCGCACGGAGCTCGAGCTCGAAGTGATCGGCGAGATCCCTGCGGACCTTTCCGGCATGTACGTGCGCAATGGGCCCAATCCGCGCGGTGGTCGTTCGCCGGCTTGGTTTGCTGCCGAAGGCATGCTCCACGCGGTGCGTCTCGAAGGTGGCCGGGCATGCTGGTATCGCAATCGCTGGATCGCCCGTCGCTTCGCGCCGAACACGAGCGTCATTCGACACGCGGGGCGCATTCTCGCGCTCGTCGAGATGCTGCCGCCGGTGCAGGTGAGCGCCGAGCTCGAGACGATTGGCTTACACGACTTTGCCGGCCTCCTCACCGGGCCGATGACCGCGCATCCGAAGCTATGCCCTCGCACGGGCGAGCTCCTCTTCTACTCGCAGGCGCCCACGAAACCGCACCTCACGTACTACCGCGCAGACCGCCTCGGACGGGTGATCCACAAATCGCCCATCGACGTTCCGGCGATGACGTTCATGCACGACTTCGCGATCACGGAGCACTACGCCATCTTCTGCTTGCTCCCAGTTCTCTACGGCGATCTGCGTTCCGCCAATCCGCTGCGCTGGGATCTGGCGTTTCCCGCGCGCGTCGGCGTGCTCCCGCGTGAGGGAACGAACGAGGATATCCGTTGGTTTCCGGTCGCGCCCTGTACCATCAGCCACACGGTCAACGCGTTCGAAACGGGCGATCAGGTCGTACTCGACACCGTGCGCGGCCCGCGCATCATGGCGCCGCACACGGTGCATCGCTTCACCTTCGACATGCGGACGGGCCGCACGAGTGAATCGACGCTCGATCCCCGCTTCCTCGACTTTCCGCGCGTGCACCCGGCCGTGGTCGGTGCCCGCCACCGCTTCGTGTACAGCATCGAACTGTGCGATTTTGCCAGCGACGGCAGCTTCAGCCGGACCATCGCGTACCAGCACGACATAGAAAACGGGACGGCGCGCGCGCACGACTTTGGCGAAGATTGGATGCCTGGCGAATGCGTCGTTGCACCGCGACCCGGAAGCAGCGCCGAGAACCACGCATGGGTGCTGCTGTTCGTCCACCGGCGCGACGGCGGCGGCGCGTCGGAGTTCGTGGTGCTCGACCCGGAGAGCTTCGCCGGGCCACCCGTCGCACGCGTACGCCTACCCTACCGTGTGCCTTACGGACTCCACGGCGCGTGGCTCGCGGATGCGGACGCGAAACCCGCGCGCGCTTGAGCCGAGCGGCCCGGCCGAACGCGGGACCGTCTACGAGGATCCCCGCTCCAGCACGCCCGAAGACAGACCGCGCACACTGCGGCCGACGCCGAAGGAGCGCAAAGCCTCGAACGACTAGACGGCGTGCGATCCTGTTGAGGAGGCGGCCGCTTGCATCGGGTCGCCGAGGGCGCGATCGACGGCTGCGAGAACGTGGTCTTGGACCCAGCGGCGGTGCGTATCCACGAAGAAATGGCCTGCTTGAAGGCTCTCGAGCTGAAATGGCCGCGTGGTGATTTCTTGCCAGGGTTGCACGCGCGCCAGGTCGTTGGCGGGGTCGAGCTGGCCGCGCAGAGCCGTGATCGGCACGTCGAGCTTGGCGCCTGCCGGGAAGACATAGTTCTCGAGGACGGCGACGTCGGCGCGCAGAGGGGGAAGCGCAAGCTCGAGCAGACCCGGATTTTGCAAGATCGCGAGCGAGGTGCCATAGCGCTCGTGGATCGCGCGCACGAAGGCGTCGTGCGGCAACGCGTGAATGGGTGCGCCGGCAGGCTTGAGATGCGGCGCGGCGCGCGCGCCTACGACGAGCGCGATGGGAGACGCGCCAGTGCGTTGCAGACGGAGCGCGAGCTCGAAGGCCACGAGCGCGCCGAAGCTGTGTCCATAAAGCGCGAGAGGCGCACCGGGTCGTGTCGCGAGCGCTTCGACGAGGCGATCTACGATCGTGTCGAGCGACACTAGCGCGGGCTCACTCAGTCGCTCTTGGCGTCCCGGCAGCTGGACGGAGCAGACCTCGATGTCGGAGCGCAGATGTTTCCATGCGCCGAACACGGTGGCGCTGCCGCCTGCGTAAGGGAGGCATAGCAGGCGAACGCCCGGCGCCGGGTGCGCGCCTCCGCGCAACCACTTGTCTGCCTCGGAACGTAGCATCAGGGTCCACCTTTCCTCAAAGCCCTAGCATCGCAGCGGCGATCACGCGCTGCACCTCGGAAGTGCCCGAGTAAATGCGGCTCCCCGTGGCGTCTCGCACTTCGCGCGCCAGCTCGTACTCCTCGCTGTAGCCGTATCCCGCGAACACCTGTAGCGCGTCCTGCGCACTGGCCAACCAGGACTCGCTGAGGTGGAGTTTGGTCAGCGCCGCCTGGGCAAAGCAGTTTTCGCCCTGTGACTTCAGCCACGCCGTCTTGTACAGCAGGCCTTGGCAGCTCTCGAGCCGCAGCTGCATGTCGACGATGCGTGATGCGACCATCTGGAACTTGCCGATCGCCTGGCCGTACTGCTTGCGCTCTCGCGCGTAGCGGAGCGTGCGCTGGAGCAGACGCTGCATCGCGCCCACGGCCGGCGCGAGGATGAACGCGCGCTCCCAGACCATCGCGGTGGTGAACAGCATCGCTCCCGCGCCCTCCGGACCGAGGCGCGCTTCCGCAGCGAGGCGACAGCCATCTAAGTAGATCTCCGCCATCGGGGAGGTGCGCATCCCCATCTTCTCGATCGGCGCCCCCACGCGCAGCCCCGGCGTGTCGCGATCCACCAGGAACGCGGTGATCCCACCCTTGGCATAGTTGGGGTCGAGGTTGGCAAAGACGAGGAAGACGTCTGCCAAGGGTGCGTTGGTCACGAACGTC
>CAZYWR010000612.1:0-2314 GCA_964651185.1 uncultured Polyangiales bacterium | reverse complement strand
TCGATTTCGCCAAGCTGACGGGCGACTTCAACCCGATCCACTGGATCCGACCGGCCGCGCGCGCAGCGGGCTTTCCCAACGTGATCCTGCACGGCTTCGGCACGATGGCGCGCGCCATCGAAGGCTTGAACCAGCACGCGTTCGCGGGCGACGTGACGCGGCTCAAGAAGTGGAGCTGCCGCTTCACCAAGCCCCTGGTGCTTCCCGCCCGGGCCAACCTCTACGTGCGCGAGCACGAGGTGTTCTTCGGCGCCGCGCTCGGCGGCGCGGCTTATCTGGTCGGCAGCTACGAAGCCTAGTACGACAGCACGCGGAGCCGCGCTCGCATGCGGTGCCGCGGGCGGTAGAGCGGCCGAACAACACGCGCTGTCCCGGCTCAGCGCTTGCAGCAACCTGGAGAGAAATCGCATGTCTGACTTTCTTCTCGACCTGTCTCGCAATCCCACTGCGAAAAAGCTGATCAAGGCCGCGGGCCTGCCCATCCCGCTGCCCACGCCGCTCGATCGGCTCGAGGGGCCCACCACCGAGCAGTTCTTGCGCGATCAGCCCGTGGTGGTCGGAGGCGATGGGCAGCTCGCAGACACGCTGGCCCAGATCATCGCGATCGCAGGCGCGCAGCCTTACGTGCTCAACGCGAAGCTCGAAGCGGCCTTCGCGGCGCCAGGCGAGGCCTTCGGCCGGCGCGCGCGCCGGCTCGGCGCGGACGAAAATCCCGAGGGCGAGAAGCTGCGCGCGTTGGTGTTCGACGCGACCGGACTCAAGACGCCCGCCGATCTCAAGCAGGTGTACGACTTCTTCCATCCGCGCGTGCGCTCGATCGCGCGCTCCGGGCGCGCGCTCGTGATCGCGCGTCCGCCCGAGGCCGCGAGCGATCTCGAAGAGGCCGCGACCCGGCAGGCGCTCGAGGGCTTCGTGCGCAGCCTGGCCAAGGAGATCGGCAAGGGCGGCGCGACCGCGAACCTCGTGTACGTCGCCGAGGGCGCTGAGGGCCGGCTCGCCCACGTGGCGCGCTTCTTCCTGTCGCCGGCCTCGGCGTTCGTGACGGGGCAGCCGCTGCGCGTGACGGCGAATGCGAAGGGCGACGGACAGGGGCAGTACACGCGGCCGCTCCAGGGCAAAGTCGTGCTGGTGACCGGCGCCGCGCGCGGCATCGGCGCGGCCACGGCGGAGATCTTGGCAGGCGAAGGGGCGCAGGTGGTGGTGCTCGATCGGCCGGCTGACGAAGCGCCCGCCAAGGAGGTCGCGCAGAAGATCGGCGGCACGGCGCTGCTGGCCGACGTCTCGAACCCCGAAGCGCCGCAGCAGATCGCGCACTTCCTCAAGGAGCGCTTCGGCGGCGTCGACGTGATCGTGCACAACGCCGGCATCACGCGCGACAAGACGCTCGCGAACATGAAGCCCGAGATCTGGGATTAGACCATCGACATCAACCTGGCGGCGATCGTGCGCATCACCAACGCGCTGCTCGAGGGCGGCGTGCTGCGCGACGGCGGGCGCGTCATCGCGCTCTCGTCGATCGCGGGCATCGCTGGCAACAACGGGCAAACCAACTACTCGGCCTCGAAGAGCGGCGTGATCGGGTTCGTACGCAACCTAGCGGGCAAGCTCGGCGCGCGCGGCATCACCGTGAACGCGATCGCGCCAGGGTTCATCGAGACGCGCATGACGGCCGCGATTCCGGTCGCGATCCGCGAGGTGGCGCGCCGGCTCTCGGCCCTCGGCCAGGGCGGACAGCCGAGCGACGTCGGTCAGGCGATCACGTTCCTCGCCACGCCGGGCGCGCAGGGCCTGACCGGCCAGGTGCTGCGCGTGTGCGGCGGCGCGTTCGTCGGCGCCTGATCGACCCGCCGCGGTCGCTGATCGCTGCCCGCACGTTTGTATGATGCGCGTCCACGTCGCCTGAGCGCCGTTCTCTCCTACGCCGCGGTCACTGGACGATCGACGCGTCCCAGAACGAAAGCGCGTGCAAGCGGCGCAGATCGATCGCCTGGAGAACGTGCGAGACCTGAATCGTAAGTACTTCGAGCGTGCCGAGCAGTTCGACCTTACGACGCGCGATTTCGGGAGCGACCCCCAGCTTGCGCGTCGCGACTGCAAAGAACTCTTGGAGCACCAGCGTCGAGAGCGACGCATTGCGCCTCGCAATGCCCTGCGCAGGAGCTCCTGCGCGCGCTCTCGCCTCTCGCCTGCGTCGAGGTCGTCTGCATAGACCAGCACGTTGGTGTCGAAGAAGGTGCGCTCCTTCATCCGAGTCGATCTTCGTAGGCTTCGTCGCGCTGGACGCGGCGCCCTCCCGAGTGGCCGCCGTGCTCGT
>CAZYWR010000611.1:0-2475 GCA_964651185.1 uncultured Polyangiales bacterium | reverse complement strand
CGGCGGCCTTGGGGTGGACTGCGACCGTCGCCGGCGGCGGGCTGCTCGCGGCCGGCACGGTGCTGGGCGTGCTCTCACAACGCGACCACCGCGCGTACCGAAATACCGACATCCAGGTGCCCGAGGACGTCGATCGTGCCGACCATCTACTCGATCGTGCGCGCAGTCGCGCACACACCGCAAACGTCTTGCTGATCAGCGGCGCGGCCACCAGCGCTGCGGGTCTCGCCACCTTGCTGTGGACGTACCTGCGGCCGCGGCCAACGCCCGAGCTGCGACCGCTGGCGCTCGACATCATGCCGGCGCCCGCGGGCGCCTCCGTGTCCGTGCGCGGAAGCTGGCGAGGGGGCCTGTGATGGCGCGCGGTCGCTACGGCTGGAGCGGCATGCTCGCGCTGATCGGGTGCCATGTGCCGGAGGGCGATCACGCTGACACGCGCTGCCGACCCGATGCGGGCTGTCCCAGGGAGCTCGTCTGTTATCGCGGATTCTGCGTGGAAGAGGTGGAATCGATGCAAGCGCGAGACGCTGCCGAGCCAGCGCTCGCTGCGGCACACGCGGATGCGAGCGTCGGCGATGCCCGCGCGGGTGCGCCGGATGCAGCTCCCGCAGTGCACGTGGCAGCGGCTCCGGATGTCGCGCTCGAGGACGCCGGGAAGGATGACCCGCGAACCAGCGACGCTCGTGGAGGCTCTTCCGCGGCCATGGAAACGCACGTCGAGATAGCGGGCCCTGCCTCCATGGGCGAGGAGATGGCCGCGAGCGTGGACACGCCGCCGCAAGCCGATGCGGGCAGCAGCGCTCCGCCCGATGCCGCTGTGGCCTGCTACGCGCCCTGCGCGGGCACGCAGGCCAACGAAAAGGAATGCAGCAAATGTGTGCGAAAGATGTTCGGCGCCAAGCTCGACGAGCTATGCGCCGACGTCCGCGCCGCGGCACCCGAACGGCTCCTGTGCGCGCTTTTGTGCGCCGGCGACGCGTTCGGGATCGGGCCGCAATGTCGAGGCCAGCCATGAATACCGCGCTGCTCGGTGAGGTGGACCCGCGGGGCTCCGCGCGCGCACCGAACATCGATCCTTCGGACCCGCCGCCGAGCGACTCAGCGGCGCCCGACAAGCCGCGCGCCGAGGCAGGCGGGCAGGCCCCTGCGCCGCCCGCCGACGTGCTTCAGCCCGGCGAGTGCATCCTGGGTAAGTACACCGTGCAAGGCGTGCTCGGTTACGGCGGCTTCGCCGTGGTGTACGGCGCCGAGCACCTCGGTCTGCGCCGCCCGGTGGCGCTCAAAGTCCTCCACTTGCGTTCGGAGACGCCGCTTGCGCTGGTCGAACGCTTCCGCCGCGAGGCGCGCATCTCGGCGCTGGTCCGCCATCGCAACGTGCTCGAGGCCTACGACACCGGCACGCTCGCGGACGGGTCGCCGTACTTGGTCATGGAGCGCATCAACGGCCAGAATCTCTCGAGCTATCTCGCGCGCGGACCGCTGCCCATCGCGACGGCCGTGGAGATCGGTCGCCAGCTCCTGCTCGGCCTCGCGGCGATCGCCGAGGCGGGCATCGTCCACCGGGACGTGAAGCCCGAGAACGTGATGCTGCACGACACGAGCGACGGCGGGACGGTGGTCAAGCTGGTGGACTTCGGCATCGCCCGCCGCGTGTCCGTCGCGCCCGAGCCGCGCCTCACGTATCACGGCGCGCTGGTTGGCACCCCGCAGTACATGGCTCCCGAGCAGATCCGGGGCGAAGAGGTGGACGTGCGCGCGGACCTGTACGCGACCGGCGCTATCCTCTACGAAGCGCTCACTGGCCATCCCCCGCACGAGACCAGCAACTTCAGTGAGCTGGTGGTCGCGGTCCTGAGCAACCGCATCGAGTCGCTGCGCCAGGTCCGGCCCAATTGCCCGCTCGAGCTCGACCGCGTCGTGATGAAGTCGCTCTCTCGTGCGCGCGGACGCCGCTACGCGTCGGCAGCCGAATTCCTCGCCGCCCTCGAAGGCGTTGCGGGGAAGTACGCGCTGCCGCGCGGGGCCCAAGCCTTTTGCGTAGGAATCGACGCGGACGTGGCGCGCTTCGGGCCAGCCCGCCACTCGGCCACGTTCGTACGCTGGCTGCGCTATGGTCCGGCCTCGCGCTCGCGCGCGCTGCAACTCACGTTCATGGCGCTCTTGCTGGGCGCCCCCGGTGCTGTGTTGCATGTGCGTAGCGGTCCGAACGGTGGGGCGGCCACGTCAGACGCACCTGCGCTTCCCGGCAGCGGCGCGCCCGCCGTCACGCCCGCGCAAGTCCCGCCCGCGCCGAGCCCGCAAGTGAGCGCGATCGTGCCGGGCGCCGCGGCGCCGGTGCTCGCTCTCGCGGCCAGCGCGGGCCAGCGCGCGGAGCAGGGTTTCGCAGGCCACGCCGATCCAGGAAGGTCCGCCAGCGCGCCGCCGAGCTCAGCCCGAGATCGACAACCAATGGGCGCGAGTGACCCGGCCGCGAAC
>CAZYWR010000610.1:0-7428 GCA_964651185.1 uncultured Polyangiales bacterium | reverse complement strand
ATGCTGGCGATTGCGGGTTCGGCGCGTCGCGCCGGCAGCCGGCGAAAGCGCGCAGCTCGGGGCCCCACGGGCCAGGGTCGTAGCTGTGCGCGGGATCATCGGGGAGATCGTCGAGATCGCAACCGCTCGGCGCGCCATCTGCGGGCGTCGACGGCGCGTCGCAGTGCAAGAACGCGGCCGCGTGCTCGCGCCAAAACACCGGCGCTGCGCGCGTCCACGGGCCCCAGGGATGATCCGCCATGCGCATGTGGATGGCGCCGCGGCGGGGCTGGTCGTGGACGGCGCCGGTGTTCAACCAGTCGGCGATGTCGCCGCCGTACAGCATGATCCACTTCTCAAGCTCCGCGATCCAGGCGACTTCGAGCTGCAGGGGCAGCGCGAAGTCGTCGGCGAAGAGGGGCACGGCCGCGCTCTCGTCGTTGTTCCAGGTGGGCTCGCCCGCGTTGAATCCGGCGAAGTAACGGGGGGCCCAGCGCTTGCCTTGGTCGGGCGCGAGCGGGAGAGGTTGGTAGGCGAGGTAGAGCGCGCGTGCGCTCTCGCCCAAGAAGTCGTCGCGGCCCCATAGGAACAGCGTGTCGCTGCCCGGATGGTCGTCGCGCGCGAGCGGCTGTGTGGGGTCGAAGTGCGCGACGCCGGTCGCAGTCAGATTCTGAAAGTGCTGGGTCGCATACTCTTGCAGCACACGATAGACGCTGCGTCCCGGTGAGGTCGATGGATCGGCGCTCGGATCGCGCACCGCGACGTAGAGGGGCGAGCCGAGCTCGCTGCCGCGCCGGGAGATCGTGTAGGCATTGTCGCCGTCGCTGAAGCCGGTGAGCGGGGTCTCGGACAGCGTCGAGCTGAGCGCGCTGCCGCTTTCGAAGAGGCGCATCGGTGCGAAGGTTTCGCGGCCATCCGAGGACTGCGTGTCGAGCTCGACCAAACGTCCGCAGGCGATCGGGGCTGCGGGAGGGCGCTCGGGCACTGCGCTCGGGCGTGCGTTCGGCAGTCGGCCTTGGGCGTCGTCGTAGGCGAGCGGCACGCCGCAGTTCGCGTCGTAGCTGTCGCCGAAGAAGATCTCGAGCGCGCCCTGGTGCGCAAACGACCAGCCGAGATCGCTGCCGCAATCGACCGGGTCGACCTCGGCGCCGACCAGCGCGCAGAGGGGCGCGCGCTCGCTGACCGCGCACCATTCGTGTTTGTCTGCGCAGCAGTCGCCGCGCTCGAGGCAGGCCACGTCGCACGCGCATGCGCCCGCGATCGCGAGCAGGGCATCGGCGCCGCAGCGGCCGTAGCAGCTGGCCGGGCCGTTGGGCAGGGTCGCATCGAGAAATGGGCCAGGGCTCGCGGAGGACGCGTCCGACAGCTGGGTCGACGCGTCTGCGCCGCGCGTTGACGTCGCGTCGAGGTCGCCATGCGCGGTGCCTGCGTCGAGGTCGCGTGCGCCCTCGCCGAGCGCGAGCGGGCGTTCGCCCTCGCAGCCCGCCTGCGCGCAGGCCAGCGAGCCGAGCAGGCACGAGCAGAGCAGCTCGATGCGCAGCGCGCGCCATCGGATGCGGCGCACGTGTGGTGGTTCGTTCATCGCGGGGGAGCCTCCGGGGACGGATGGCTTCGACCTACCGCAAAGAATAGGGCGCGCGGCGCGCGTCACCCCAAGCGAAAGGTGCTTAAGGGGGGATACGCACGCGCCGACAGGCGAATCGAGGCTAGCGGCTGCAGGTGGGCGGGTCAGCCGGCATGCCCAGCGAGAACAGCTCGCCCGCATGCAAGGCGACTGCGTCGCAGTTCCAGCTGCCATCGGGCGCCGCCCGGCCTGCGAGCGACACGAACTCGACCGAGCTCTGTTCGGGCGCGCACGCGGGCGTGGTGCCGCTCAGGTCTGTGCACGCCGGAGCGCACTCATACTGAAGCCAGCTCTCGTGCAGCTCGATTTGCGCGACAAAGCGGCCGTCCTCGGCCGATTGACCGTTCAGGAACTTCGAACGGCTCTCCGAAACTCCCCAGAGCGAACTGTCGTTGAATTGCTTGATGCGAGCGATGAGCGTGTAGCCAGGATAGCCGTCGCCGTCGGCGTCGTTCACGCGACAGTCGTTCTCGGGTGGTAAGACTTCACCGGTGCAGGCGCAGGAGCGGCCGTCGACTACGACGGTTTGCCCGAGGCGGCCGTCGCATTCCGGCGGCGCTGATGCGGCATAGCCAATGGTGGTGTCGTTGGGCTCGGGATCTGCGGAGAAGCTGTCAGAAGTAAACGACACGCGATAGTGGCGCGCGACCAGCGCGGTAGGGTGGGCCACGTGCACGACGGAGAGGTCGCTCGTCACGTCGTGCGAGCACAGCCAGGCCGTCATCTCGTAGTCGCCCTCGACGGCTCGGATCTCCGCGTACAGTCGGCTGACGCCGCGCACGATCATGCCCGTGTCCTCCGCAAAGTAGAAGGTCTGCACGGCGAACGGACTGAGATCGACTAGCTGGCCTGCCCAGCTCGGGACCGCCGGCGCGCTGCTCGCGTCGTCGTTCACGCCGCTCGCGTCGGCGCCGCTTTCGGAGGCGGCGCTGTTTTCGTAATTGCCGCCCGCTTCAGGCGTCGAGCCCGCGTCTTGGCGATCGGAGCTCAAGGACGCTGCGTCACGGAGGAGCTCTGCGTCCGCGTCGGCCGCGTAGCGCGGATCGGTGCAGGCGGCGAGCGTGAGCGCGCCAGCACACCAGGCATCCAAACGAAGCAACGCGCGCGCGGACCGGCGGACGCCGTGGGATCGTGCTGCGAGAGAACGTGACTTCGCGGTCATGGCCGGAGTAGCCCATGACGTACGCGATCCTGGTCGCCCTGTCATCCTCGTCGCGCGATCGCACATGGCGCGGGCACTACTTCTGCGCGTCGTCGGCGCTGTACGATCGCGACCCGCTACTCAAAAATGCCCGATCAGCGTCAGGTAGCCTCCGGGGTAGCGATCGAGAGCGAGAGCGCCGTCGAGCGAGAGCGCGGTCTCTCGGCTCGCGCGCTTGCGCAGCGCGGCGAGCGTCGCGCCGGCGCTGGTGAGCGCGAGGCCGGTGGCGGCCAACAGGACCGTCGTGGCCAGGGCGGCCCGGCGTTCGCCGCGCAGCGTGTCGGCGTTGACGCAGCGATCGCTGCTGGCGCATTGATCGTACTTGTCGGAGCGATCCAAAAACCAAAAGAGCGTGCCGATCGACGCAGCGACGACGACCGGGCCCGCCACGAGCAGCGTGCGCGCCGCGCGCAGATCGGGCGCATGGCTCGAGCCCAAGCTCGGGGTCGCGTCCGTGCGTTCGGGCGCGACGGCGGACGACACGCGGACCGCGCTCGCGCGCGCGGACAGCGTGGGGCGCAGCGCCTCTACGCGCCGTTGTGCGACCGCCGCTTCGGGCGCATCGGGGATGGCCGAGAGGAACGCGTCGTACGCGCGGACCGCGCGCTCATCCTCGCGCAGCCGGTCGGCCACGACGCCGATGTCGTAGAGCAGCTCGGGGCGTTGGCTCTCGCGGTACGCGCGCTCGAAGGCGGTGAGGGCCTCGCGATCGCGCCCGCGCGCGTAGTGCTCGCGGCCGGCGGCCAAGTCTTGGCGCGCCTGTTCGCTCAGGCCCTCGACGTACTCGCCCAGCGCGTTGCCGCCGTGCATCGCCTTGGCCTCTTCGCTCTGCACGAGTGCTTGCGCTTGCTTGCGCAGCACGGGGGCGCGCTCCAGCATGACCGCGTGCTCCGCCGGACTGGCCGAGCGCTCGAAGCCATCGAGCGCCGCCAGCGCTTCGCGTCCGAGGCCGAGCTTGATGTCTGCGACGGCGAGGTTGAACTGCGTGCTCGGCTTCGGCACGAGCGCGAGCGAGCGCTCGAATTCGTCGTGGGCCTGCTCCCAGCGCTGTGCGCGGCTCGCGGCCACGCCGCGCTCGAAGGCCGCGCGCGCCTGCTCCTGCGCGTCTTCTGCGCGCACTGGCAGCGCCGCCAACAAGAGCGTCCATCCGATGAGCGCAAGAGCGCGCCGCAGTCGACCCAGTCTGCTGTTCATCTGCTTCGATTCGTTCGGCCGCCGCGCGGGCCGGGCCCACTGTAGCCCGAGCCTCAGGGCGTGACGACGACTACCTGCACGCGCCCTCGCTCGTCGTGCGCGGAGTAGAGCAGCAGCGCGTGTTCGTACGCCAGCATGGTCAGATGGCGCGGCTCGATCGGTAAGCTTTCGAGCACGGTGGACCAGCGTTGTTCTTGGGGATCGAACACCTCGAGCGCGCGGTTGGGCGCGAGCTCGCCGCCCTCGTCGGGGCTCGATCCTCCCGCTAGGTAGAGTTTGTCGCCGAGCGCGACGAGCTGCGCGGAGATGCGCAGCTTCGGACATGGGATCTCGCTCCAGGTTGCGCTCGCGAACTCGAACACGTCGCAGGTCGTGAGCGGCGCGAACCCGCCCGCCATGCCGCCGACCAGATAGTAGCGGCCATCGAGCGACGCGCCGGCAAAGGCGCGGCGAGGATGCGGCAGCTCGACGCCGCTCGGCCGAAACGGCCCGCCCGGCGCGGCGCGCAACACGCTCGTGGGGTGCTCGAACTGGGCTTCGCCCTCGGCGCTGGGCTTGAAGTCGAGCCCGCCGAAGACCCAGCGCGCGCCGGCCGCGGCGACCAGGCCGAACTGCGTGCGCGGCGACGGCAAGACGCTCGGGTCGCTCGCCCAGGCGTCGTGCTCGATGTCGTAGCGAAAGGCGTCGGCGTGCGCGCGCGCCTCGTGGCCGTCGTGACCGAAACCGCCGAGCGCGAGCGCCGAGTCGCCTTCGACCAAGGTTTGCACGGTCTGGCGCGCGACCGGGAAGGGCGCCATCGGGGCCCACGCGAGCGCTGCCAAGTCGAGCCGGCCCGCGTCCGCGACGAAGTCTTCGGGCGCGAAGTCGTGCTGGCCGAGGCTGCGATTGCCGCCGAACACGTAGAGCGCGTCGCCGAACACGAACGCGCCCTGACGGTTGCGGCCGCGCAGCGGGTTGGAGAGCACGAACGAGAGCACGCGCGGCGCGGTGTGGGCGAGATCGACGGTCTCGACCTGGCGAATGCGCGGCCCGATATGCATGCCGGAGATGCCGCCGAGCGCCACCACGCGATCGCTTCCGAGCATGACCAGCTGGTGAAAGAAGCGCGGAAACGCGAGCGCGGTGACCCGGCGCCAGGCGCCGCCCACATCGTCGAGCGCGTACAGAATGCCGTCGTGGGCGCTCGCGTAGAGCACGTCGCCGCTCGAGGTCGCCGCGATGCCGAAGCCCTCGACCGGCAGATCGGCGGCGCGGCTCCAGCTGCCGCTGGCGGGATCGTAGACGTGTACTGCGCGCGAGAGCTTGCCGTCCGGGTCCATGCCGCCGAGCGCGATGAGCTTGCCGTCGAGCGGTGCGGCCGCGAGCGCGCGCCGGCCAAACGGCTGCGGGATGGTGCGGTAACGTTGGGTCTTGAGATCGAACGCGATCATGTCGTTGGTGAAGGCGCCGCTGTCGGCGCGGCCCGCGAGCTTCCAGCCTCCGACCACGTAAATCGTGTCGCCGACGACCGCGGCCGCATGCGAGGAGCGCGCCGCGGGCAGGGGCGCGAGCGGGGTCCACGCCGCCGCGCCGGGCGTGAACGCGGCCACCTCGTCGATGGAGACGATGTCTTCGGGCTCGCCGCGGGCGTTGCGCGCGCGCATGCCGCCGATCCGCACGAGCGCCGCCTGGCCGTTCACGTTCGCGCGCACCAGCGCGGCGCCCTGCGTGGGCGTGCTGCTCGCGACCAGCGCAAACTGCTGCGTGGCCGGATCGAGCCGCCACAGCTCGCCCGACTGACCTTCGTGGCTGTAGGCGTGCGGCACGCCGTGGTAGCCGCCGAACGCGTACACGGCTCCCTCGAGCTCGGCGGCGCCGAAGCTGGTCACGGCTTGGGGCATCAGCGCGGTGCTGCTCGCGAACACGGTGGTGGCGATCGGCTCGGGCGCGCCAATGGCTGCGCTCGCCGCCGGCCGAGCCCGGCCTGCACAGCCGGCGAGCAGCGCGAGGCCCAGCGCAAGTGTCTTGGAATGGAATGAAATCACGAAGGATCCCCCGGTGATGGCGACGTCTTCTCCAAGGTGTAGCGCGATCTCGATGGCGATAGGGTGTCCCCGTCGCACGCGGCGTGCGCTATGAGCGCGCCATGGCCGTTGCGCGCACGCTGATGGTTCAGGGGACCGCTTCGTCGGTCGGCAAGAGTCTGCTCGTGACCGCGCTGTGCCGCTACTTCGCGCGCATGGGGCTGTCGGTCGCGCCCTTCAAGGCGCTGAACATGGCGCTCAACGCGCACGTGACGCGCGATGGCTACGAGATCGCGCGCGCGCAGGCGGTGCAGGCGGAGGCGTGCGGGATCGAAGCGTGCACGGAGATGAACCCGGTGCTGCTCAAGCCCGAAGGCGAGGCGCGCAGCCAGGTGATCCTGATGGGGCGACCGACTGGATCGCGCAGCGCGCGCGAGCTGTTCGCGAGCGGGCTCGACGTGCGCGGCGCGGTGCTCGACGCGCTTGCGAGCTTGCGCGCGCGCCACGATCTGGTGCTGATCGAAGGTGCAGGCAGCCCGGCCGAGATCAACCTGCGCGCGCGCGACGTGGCCAACATGTTCACGGCGCGCGCCGCCGAGGCGCCGGTGTTGTTGGCGGGCGACATCGATCGCGGCGGCGTGTTCGCCGCCTTCGTGGGGACGCTCGCGCTGCTCGAAGCGGACGACCGCGCGCGTATCCGCGGCTTTGTCGTGAACAAGTTCCGCGGCGATCGCGGGCTGCTCGAGCCGGGGCTCGCCTGGCTACGCGAATATACGGGCGTACCGGTGCTCGGGGTGGTGCCGCACCTGGGCGCGCTGCGCGTCGCCGAAGAAGATTCGCTCAACGTCGACGCGCGTGCGGGCCGTCCCGCGCCGGCCGCCGGCGCGATCACGATCGCGGTCGTACGCCTGCCGCGCATCTCGAACCACGACGAGTTTCAGCCCCTCGAGCACGAGCCGGACGTGGCGCTGCGCTTCACCGAAGACCCCGCGCTCGCGCTCGGCGCCGATCTCTTGATCGTGCCGGGTACGAAGAGCACGGTGAGCGACTTGGCGTGGCTGCGCCGGCAGGGCCTCGACCACGTCATTCGCGCGCGCGCGCGGCGCGCGCAGCCGGTGCTCGGCATTTGCGGCGGCTGTCAGATGCTGGGCGGTGCGATCGCGGACCCCGATGCGGTCGAGACGAGTGAGCCCGAGGTGCACGGGCTCGGCTTGATCCCGCTGCAGACGCGCTTCGTGCAGACCAAGAACACGCGGCGCGTGTACGCGCGCGCGGCCGGCGCGAGCTGGCTATGCCCGCGGCTCGGGGGAGCCGAAGTGCCCGGTTATTTCATCCACGCCGGCCGCACGAGCGCCGCCGAAGGCACATGCGCGCTCGAAGTTCGCGAGGAGCAGGGCGATTGGCAAAGAGACGGCGCGGCGAGCGCC